>RFHI01000012.1 GCA_003696425.1 Candidatus Dadabacteria bacterium
ACCGAGCAGCTTCATAATGCCGGCTTTATGCGCTGGCGCACCGCAAATCGCTTTGCTGCACCAATGGTCGTAAGAATTCCGGGCGGATTTTTTAAATGTGGCGACCCCTGGCACAGCATAAGCGATGAAGTTATCTTTGCTCACTTTCCAGGCTGGCAGGTGGCGATGCCGTCCAACGCTGAAGATGCCGTCGGGCTTCTTCGTGCTGCCCTTAGAAGCGATAATCCGACTATATTTTTCGAGCACCGCGCCATGCTGGACAGCACCTGGGCAAGACGCCCCTATCCGGGAGACGATTATGTGCTTCCGTTTGGGAGAGCTGCTACCTTAAAAGAGGGCAGCGACATTACCGTTGTTACCTGGGGGGCTATGGTTGAGCGAGTAATAAAGGCGTCAGAAGATGTAGATGCTGATGTCGAAATAATTGACCTTAGGACCATTATCCCCTGGGACCGCAAAAAGGTTTTAAGCTCTGTACAAAAGACCGGAAAACTCCTGGTTGTGCATGAAGACACGCTTACTGCCGGCTTTGGCGCTGAAATTGCTGCAACAGTTGCAAAGGATGCATTTTTTGATCTCGATGCCCCGGTTGAAAGACTGGCAGTTCCTGATATTCCAATTCCGCACAATGTAAGTTTAATGCAGCACGTTCTACCCTCTGTAGATCGTATTGCAGATAAGATTGAAGATCTGGTGGATATATAATTATGCCTGAATACGTTGACATTATTATGCACGAAGAGAGCCAGGAAGGGAGTGAATCCATTCTTGCAGCCTGGCTTAAGAAAGTTGGCGACCCGGTGAAAGAAAATGAACCGCTAATTGAAATCAGTACAGACAAAGTTTCAGTGGAGATAGCCTCACCGGCCAGTGGAGTCCTGGCTGAAATTATTAAAAATGAAAATGAAGAAGTTTCTCCCGGAGAACTGCTCGGAAGAATTGAGTTAAAAGAAGTAACAGCTGAAGACGAAAAGCCGAAAGTAGAAGTCAAGCGGGAAGATAAATCTCCATCCCGACCTGTTAAACTACATCCTCAGGACTATTCAAACGCATTAAAACTAAGTCCGGCTGTAAAAAGACTTCTAAATGAGCACAATATTGACCCTGCTGATATCAAAGGCACTGGCCGCGGCGGAAGAATTACCAGAGAGGATGTAAGAGAATATCTTGAGACTCGCAGCAACAAAGCTCCTGAAAGTAACCTCAAAGGCCGCCTGGTTCCGCATACACCGATGCGTCGCACAATTTCGCGCCATATGGTAGAGAGCCTTAAAACTTCTCCACACGTAACAAACCTCTTTGAAGCAGATCTTGAGGCGCTTATAGCCAGACGTAACAATCTAAAACCCGAGTTTGAGTCAAAAGGAGTAAGACTTACCTACACAGCTTTTTTTATTCAGGCAGTGGTGGAGGCTGTAAAGACCGTGCCCGAAGTTAACAGCCGCTGGCATGATGATGCTCTTGAAATTTTTGATGATATAAATGTTGGTATAGCCACAGCACTTGGCGATCAGGGCCTGGTAGTTCCTGTAATAAAAAATGCTGAGAAGCTGGATCTGTTTGAGACGGCTAGAAAGCTACAGGAGCTTACGGAAAAAGCGCGTAGCGGCAAACTTTCTCCTGAAGAGGTGCGCGACGGCACTATTACAATTTCAAATCACGGTGTCAGTGGAAGCCTTATGGCAGCACCGATAATTATAAACCAGCCGCAGTGTGCGATTTTGGGAATCGGGAAACTTGAAGAGCGCCCCGTGGCGCTGGACGGAAAAGTAGTGATAAAGCCACGTGCTTATGTAACGCTTACCTTTGATCACAGAATTCTTGACGGCTATCAGGCTAATAAGTTTCTGGAGGTTTTTGTATCTTCCCTTAATGCTTTTTAGCATCTTATTCTAAGACTCAAGTTATCTCTGTGTAATAACCCCGTTTTTGAAACTTCCATTACGGTTGTCGTTAATATGAAAGAGAATAAGCAGCAAATTATCGGCATACGCATCTGCTACTACTATTTCTTTATTTTTGGCCTGACTGCCATGGGCTTTACACCGGCCCTTGGTAAAAACTTTCAGGACACCTTTGGTTTTACCAATAGCGATTTGGGGCTTCTCTATGCAGCCGCATCGGTTGTGGCAGTTCTGGCAAGCCTTGCCGGAGGAGCCTTAACCGACAAAATCGGTGCACTTAAAACCATGATCATAGCCTGCCCGGCAATTGCGCTAACAGCGCTGCTGTTCTGGCCAAAAGCAGGTGCCGCCTTTTTTGTAGTCACCTTTCTTCTATTTAATTCTGCAGCCATGTTAACAGTTGCCATAAATGTTCTGGGCGCCTCTCTATTCGGCACCAGGCAGACCGAGCGCATGGCAGGCATGCACGGCTTTCAGGGTCTTGGACGCATCATTGGGCCGCTGGTAGTGGGGATAGTATTGGGAGCCGGTTATAGATGGCAGAGTGTCTTTCTTATAACCGCGGCGGTGCATCTACTGTATACCTTTGTCTTTTTGTACCTGGGAAAACTGAACGTAGTGCCGAAGCTTAATCCTTCGAAAGAGAAGCTCCCGGCCGTGGGACTTTTAAAAGAGAGGGCTGTTCTCTCAGGGATTTCAAGCTTCTTTTTTTGTGCTGCTGTTGAAAGCCTGTATGTTTACTGGACGCCCGTGTTTTTAGAAAAAGAAGCCCTATTACCTAAAGACCAGAGCATGCTTACATTAAGTATGATGATGGCGGGACTCAGCATCGCTCGAATAGCGCCGCTTATGCTAAAGCCTCTTAAACCCTTTAAGGCGCTTTTATATTCTGTTCTGCTTCAGCTTATTGCCACCGTAATACTAGTAAGCACTAACGACTTAATTATGCTTGCCATAACAGGTATTATGCTCGGGGTCTCTTTCGGCCTTTACTGGCCAGCTGCACTTTCACGGGTCTATGCAATTACTCCGCAAAATCGCCACGGAGCGATTGCCGGGCTGGCGGTAACCTTTTCAGCTCTTGGAAATATGAGCTTTCACACGCTGTTTGGCTACGGTGCAGAAGCTTACTCAATCGGATTTACGCTGACTGTTATACCGCTTCTATCGGTGTTTTTTGCCATGCTTTTTTTGGGCTGCAGAAAAAGTTCTGAACAAGAAATAAACTAGAATACTTTAGTAAGCGTAAACATCAGGCGACTTTGCTTTGCTGCGCTGCTCTCCTTTCTGCCTCTAAAATCTGCGGGATAACTTCAAGCTGCTCAGCCAGCGAATTTTCCAGTTCAACAGCAATAAGCGGAGCATAAACAGTAAGAGGAAGCATGTTAAGATAATTAAGATCG
>RFHI01000107.1 GCA_003696425.1 Candidatus Dadabacteria bacterium
ACCTGAAGTTCCACAGTATTTCTCTTATGAAAGTTTACATAAGTAATCATCCGTGGGGGTCTATGGAATCAATTCAGGAGCTGTCTGCAGATAAAATTCGTATACGTTTACGGCCACGGTGATGCAGACGTGAACACAATAGGCCCGATAAGCAAAGCAATGATTATATTCATAATTTTCCTGAAAGCTAATATCTCTGTAAACTTAATATCAGGGCCAGACCCAATGTCACAATCGAAACACCGGGCAGCATAACTATTAGCAGGTGGCTTCAAGCAGCACTGTTTAATACTACAGTAGGGGGTCTATGTATCGTATTCTGATAATCGAGGATGATGTCGATCTGTCTGAGCTGCTGGAAATTAACCTTGCTGATTGCGGGTATGAAATTAAATGCTTAGACAATGGTCGTGCCGGGCTGAAGCATGCGCTTAAGGGGGGATATGATCTGGTCATTTTAGATGTCCAGCTTCCAGAGCTTAGTGGTACTGATATCTGCCGCGAACTGCGCCTGGCGGGCGATACAACGCCTATTCTTATGATCTCAAGAAAATCCGCAGATGTAGACAAGGTTCTCGGTCTCGAACTCGGTGCGGATGATTATCTGGTAAAACCTTTCAGCGTACTGGAACTGACTACCCGCGTGCGTGCGCTTATTCGCAGAGCATCACTCTATTCAGGAGGAATAACCGGAACTAATTCGGGTAAACTGATTGCCGGAAAGCTGGTAATAATACCTTCTAAAAGAGAGGTGCTGCTGGCCGGCACACCAATTGATCTTACAGTGACAGAGTACAACCTTCTCGATTTTCTGGCTCACCATCCCGGCCGGGCCTTTACCAGAGAAGAGCTGCTCCAGCATGTCTGGGGCTATGAAAGCTGCGCCTATGAACATACTGTAAGCTCACACATTAACCGTCTCCGATCCAAAATCGAAGATAATCCTGCCAACCCTGTATATATTAAAACAGTATGGGGCCATGGATACCGTTTTGCAACTGATGCTGAACTTCAATCCATAGACCAGGCTGCCTGACATGTATGAGTTACAGAAAAAAATATTTCTAATCATTTTTCTCGTTCTTTTTGTCATACTGGGAATAGTTGGAGGCCTGCAACTGTTGCTGGCTTCAAGATTTACAGATTCACTATATACAGGATCGGAGCAGAGCATAAATTTTCGCCTGGCAGAAAATATTGGACAAAGGCTTGAGCCGTATCTTAACCCCAAGCTAAATAGCCGCAGCGCTGTAGAGATTTTGAACCAGATTCATGATTTTAATCCGAGAATACGCGCATACATTCTCGACTCACACGGCGTTATTCAGAAGTCTTTGCAGGAAGGAAGCCCTTTGCGACGATTAAGCGTTAACCTTGAGCCGGTCGAGCTGTTCCTTTCCAGTAGTCCTGATGAAATGCCGGTAATGGGAGATGATCCCGCCAATCGGGAAGTGCCAACAATTTTTTCCGCCAGCAGAATACGATTTGATGACAGGCCCGGATACCTTTACGTTACGCTTGAAAGTAACAACTTTCATAACGCTTCAAGCGCCATAAAAAATAACTATTTGTTAAAAAATACTGCTGTTATTTTTCTCTTGAGTATTCTTGGCACAACGCTGGTCACTTTGATAATTATTATGCTTGCCAGAAGACGCTACCGGCAGGTTGCTGAGTTAATGGCACAGTTCTCCCATGATCTTAAAAGTCCTCTTGCTGTTGTACAGGGCTACCTGGAAACTCTTATATTAAAGGGGGATTCGCTTCCGCCTGACAAGCAGCGGGCTTTTTTGCTGCGTGCCCTGCGGCGAATTGAGAAATTAAGCTCCTTTATGCGAGATATGCTGGATGTGCCCCGAATCAAGAACATTCGTAACTCTCTTACTATTGAAAGATTTGATCTGTTTAAGGTTATTCAAAAAGTTTGCGCTTATCATGAAGAGGACGCCAGACGTAAGAATATTCTTATTGAATGTGTTACCCCCGAAGATCTGCCTGAAGCGGAAGGGGATCGAAACCTTATGGAACGGGCCATCTCAAATCTTATTGAAAATGCCATCCGGTATTCAAATAATGACGGAGTCGTAGCAATTACTCTTGATGTTGCAAATGAAAAAGACGCCTCAGGCCATTATGAAACACGTCTCTCTGTCGAGATAGCAGACACTGGTATAGGCATCCCTAAAGACGAAATAAAACATATCTTTGATAAATTTTACAGAGCTTCAAACGCACGCTCGCAAGTCCCCGCCGGTTCAGGCTTGGGACTGTTTATAGTGAGAGAAATTATTGAAGCCCACGGCAGTGAACTTACAATTAAAAGCAGCGAAAAAACTGGAACCATAGTAAGCTTTAGCATACCAACAGCATCCAGAGATGCCCGTTATTTCGCTACATATCAGCGTCAGAGACTTCAGCGTGTAAAACAGCGGCTATATGCCAATCCGGCCTTCTCCCCCGATTAATTTATTGTTTTTCCTTCTGATGCCTTCCTATCTTCAGGCGAAACTGTGCAACTCTTAAAATTATAACATTACAATCTCACAGATTACTCTTCACCAAGATAGTCTGCATAGGTATTAAAGATAGCACGTGTTGTAATTCCTTTTTGTAGAGGAATTTTTGATTCATTATAATCCAGGCGTTCAATCTGATTCTGAAGCTCTGTGGTATCTTTTTCAGTATTACTCACTGTTGTTAACTCTTCAGTCCTGCTTTCAAATTCCCTTCCTCTATATACGTACTCGGGGGTTTCAAGCGCTAGCGGTGTTTGATCCGCTTTATAGCGATAAACAACAATATAACCGATCTTATCCCCCAGAGCTGCCAGGCTGGTACTTACAATCTCTATAGCCTCTTCTCCCTGAATCCATTTTTCAAATTTTTTCTCTATCGCCGCCAGACCACGCTTTGCCGGCAACTCAAAGCACTTGGTATAAAGTCCACTGGGATTTTGTTCTTTCCGGGTCATGACTTTCACCTGATAAAAACCAAAATTACGAAAGCGCACTTAATAACAGTTATGGAAGACAAATAAGAACAGGTATCGGTTAGAATGATTATTCTAATAGGTTACCTGGACGGGCAGCGCAATTTCATTATTTTCTTTGTTAACTGAAAATTTGTAATAAAATTTTAAGTGCCTAAAAAATGCGTTCAACAAGAATGCTGCATTAAGTCATACTTTTTACTTTCAGCGCATAACAGTTTTTAATTGAGGCCTCACTCAACGGCAGGGTAAAGTCTTAAAGGGGGGAGTATTTTATGAAAGCAGCTGTTGATTACAGAAAAGTAACTACTTTAATTAACCCGATAAATTGGGAACAGGGTCGTTACTGGGCACGGGGCAAGGCTCTTGTCGGAAATGGTGAGTTGATTGAGTGGTTTTACCCGACCAGCTATCCGGAAGGGTATGAACTTGAAATTTCAGATATGGCTGCTGATGTTGTTATTCGTTACCTGGATTCATTAGGATTTTCTCCCGAGCCTGTCCCGCGTAAGTCACTGGCGGAACCACAAAAAATAAAACTCTCGTCTGAAGAGTACAGACAGTTAAAAGAACAGTTCGAGCAGATAATCGGCTGCGCAGAAAAAACTGCCAACATCAATTAAGCTGTACCATTTAATAGCATTTTAGGGCAGATAGCAGCTTTTGTTAACCTGCACACCATATTTTATGAAATTCTGTGGCATAAAACGTGCATATACGTACAAAAAAGCCCTGATAGTGCTTAATCGGGTTAAATCACATCTGATCTTTAATAAACCCGCTTTAGTTAAAAGCAGCTACAACTGCGACAGCTTGCACTAATCAGAAAAAATTGCAAAAAGCAGAGAGGATCTCATGCCACACAGTAACGACAAAAGAAATTTACCTGACGACAATAATACCCCTAACATTTTAATAGTTGAAGATAACCGTGACAGCCTTACAGTTATGTCGCGTCTTTTTGAAAGCACCGGAGCTCACGTTACCGGAGTTCAGCATCCAAATAAATCGTTAGAGGTGATAAAAAAGATAGAACAAGAAAAAAGACATCTTGATATGATTGTAATTGATATTCATATGCCGGAGATGAATGGCTACCAGCTTGCACGCGAGCTCCGTTCACAGGGTTATCGTGGCCCAATAGTTGCATTTACAGTTAACGCAACCGGAGAAGGGCAAAAGGAAAGCATGGCCAGTGGTATTGATAAGTACTTTTCAAAAATGACTATGAGAAAAGCACTTGTTGATGTGTTGGTTGAGCAATACTGCAATTATCATCCCGTTTAAATCACTCTGTTGCCTGCAAATATTTGCAAGATAACAAGATAATCTGATGGGTAATAAAATTCTGGATCTTTGTCTCTAAAAGCTCTACGATCGTGCCTGAATCTGAAAGTGGCCTACCTCAATGACCAGAAGCGAGATTAAAGTCCCAACTCTCAAGTCGGTAATGACGCCTTTCCCTTATGCAGTTGAGGCTGAAAACACCCTAAGCGAGGCTGTTGAGATCATGCGGAGTCATAATATTCATCATCTGCCAGTAATTTCCGATGAAACTGTGGTGGGCATTCTGACAGAACAGGATGTAAAATGGGCGCTTGACCCACTTGCCCCTTCAGATTCAGGTCGAGATCTGCAGGTCAAAGACGTTTGTCGAAAAGAGATTTTCAAAGCCGAGATAGATCAGCCACTGCAGGCGGTCCTGCGTGAGATGGTAAAATTAAGAAATGATTGTGTACTGGTCATGAAAAACCATAGAGTTGTGGGAGTATTTACAACCACCGATGCCTGTTCTGCGCTGGCTGACATTATTGAAAAAATCGAAGAAACCCCTGAAGACTCAGTAGCATAAACTTAAGCTTGATCTCTTTGATTTTACCTATTGCGCTCCTAAGATTTTACTGCTTTAATCCCTAAAACACGTGGATATGTCCCACCCGCGTCATCAAAAAACACAGAATTAACTATTAATATCTTAAATACAGACAATAATTAAACATGCTTACGACATTCAGATTCCAGCTTATCACTATAACTGTAACAATTCTTCTGACGCTCCCTTCCTTTGCCGTTGCTCAGAATGTAACTGATTTTGATAATGACCAGCGATCCGACTTTCTTGTCATACAACCGAAAAAAAACGGCGCACTTGACTGGTATGTTACCCCCTCCGGAGCCGCCTTTAGTGTAACAAGCTCTGTTGAGCGCTTTGGCAGGCTTGGGAATCACCTGATTCCAGGCAACTGGTTTGCTGGTTCTACAGCGAGAATCGGAGTTGTTTCTGTTAAGGAAGGAACTAAATCCCTTCTATGGCAGGTTAAAACATCAGGCGGATCAGTCGTAAGCCGCGAATTTGGAAAGACAAAACATACATTTGTATCTGGTGCTGACTTTAATGGAAACGGAATACATGACGCAGCAATTATTAAACCAAACGGTAAGGTGATTGTCTTCGCTGAAATGCTGGCAAGCAAAGTCTCAGGCGGACCAGCCGCAAAGCAGTTTGAACTTACTTTTTCCAGTAAGTGGGTCAGTCGCGGGATCCCTTTTATTTATAGCATCGACGGCAAACGTGATGGAATTGGTTTTATGAGAAAGATGCGCCTTAACGGCAGGAAAATCAGGCAGTACAAATATATCTGGAAAGATATAAACAACAATACTCTTACTGGTAGAATCAAGGGTGGCACTAGATGGGTTGCAGATGAAGTAGTGCCGGTAAAATCTCCCTCCGGCCCTGATTGGCTGGCGTTTATATCAACCCGAAGCAACAAAACAGTAGTGACCGTACGTTCACTTGGTGGAAAGCGTATAATTAAAAAATCTGTTTCAGGAGAGCGTGTTGTAGTAGTGGGTGATTATATTAAACCTTCCGGAGAGGAATTTGCTTTTAAAACCGGTAGAATATTCAGGGTAATTAACCCCCGTTCTGGTGTAGTCCGCAGCATATCATCTGTCAGAGGAATTGCTGCTGATCACATAAACATCAATAGTTTTGGCTCTAGTCCTGATGGCAATATCGGTGATGGAGACAGTGATCTCGGTAGCCCGTCCGGTACCTGCAAATCCTTTAAAAAAGTGACAACTGGCATCCTCTGGAAACCTTCGTCTGACGTAAGCGACTCGCGTGGCGGCAAGCCGGTTTTGCTTTTACGGGGCAGCATGAAAACCGGCAAGAGAGGTGCAATCAGTATTTACGATAAAAACGGACAGAGAATTTGCTCCTTGGGATATAAAGTTATGGACGAACCTGGCGTCAACGGCAATTCCGATCATTACTACTCCGGCTGGCCTGGAGGCTGTGGTCTTACAGGTTCACAAATGGCCTCTGCTGCCAAACGCTCCTCGGGCAGCAGCAGTGTTTTTGTAGAATGGAAGGGTTCAACCTGTATCGGGCCCATTAATCCGGCATCCAGGCAGGGGAGTATATAAATCACCCCTTAATTACTGCTACTGGCCTGAGCCGTGCAACAACCTTTGCGAGCCCGCTATCGCGAATAACGGATATAACCTGATCTATATCCTTATAGGCCTGGGGGGCTTCTTCAAGCAGTCCCTTTGCCGAACCGGCTCTCACCTCAACGCCGTAATCATCAAGCTCTTTTCGAAGGCGGTTATAATCGATAGTTTTTTTAGCACGCGTTCGGGAAAGCTGCCTTCCGGCGCCGTGGCAGCTTGAGCCGAATGATTCCTGCATGGCGCGTTCTGTGCCGGCTAGTACATATGAGTAGGTTCCCATTGAGCCGGGGATAAGCACCGGCTGGCCTGTTTTGCGGTAACGTTCGGGAAGCTCACTTCTACCCGGCCCAAAGGCGCGGGTTGATCCCTTACGGTGCACAATATAGCTTTTGCCGTTATAGCTTTCGCGCTTGGCGATGTTATGTGACACATCAAAGAGCACCTTAAGATTAAGCGCCTTATTGGTCTTTAGTACCTGCTGCCATGCGAGTCTTATCTGGTGGGTAATGACCTGACGGTTAGTCCAGGCAAAGTTTGCCGCTGCTGCCATGGCAGCAAAATACCTCTGCCCCTCTTCAGATTTAAACGGGGCGCAGCAGAGTTCACGGTCAGGCAGAGTGAAACCGTAAGTATGCATCTTTTGTGACATTAGCTTTACGTAATCAGTACAGGTCTGATGCCCCAGGCCGCGTGAGCCGGTATGAATCATAACTGCAAGCTGTTCGGGGTAAAGACCAAAGGCTTCAGCTAATTTCTGATCGTAAATTGTCTCCACTACCTGAAGCTCAACAAAGTGGTTGCCTGCTCCGATGGTTCCGAGTTGATCGGCTCCGCGCTTTTTAGCGCGGTCACTTACTGCCTTGCTATCAGCAAAACTATAGAGGCCGTGCTCTTCAATCGCTTCCAAGTCCTCTTCAAAAGCAAGCCCCCGCTTTAAGGCCCAGCGCACACCGTTATTTAAAACCTGATCGAGTTCTTTTGGTTTAAGGGGATAATATCCTCCGCGTCCCACACCTGAGGGAACTTCCCGCTGCATCTGTGTGGCCAGATCCGGTATGTGTTTTTTTAACTCTCCATGTTCATAGTCACTGGTTAAAAGCCTTACTCCACAGTTTATATCGTAACCAACTCCACCAGGTGAGATAACTCCGTCACTCTCTCTTATGGCAGCCACCCCGCCGATTGGAAAGCCGTAGCCCTGATGAATATCGGGCATCGCCAGTGCGTAACCGTCAATTCCGGGAAGAGTTGCAACATTAATTAGCTGTTCAATTGATTTTTCACTGAGCAGAGTTTCCAGCATTTCACGGCTAAGATAAACACGTGCCGGAACGCGCATGTCCTTTCTGTAAGAGCTTGGGATCTCCCAGAGATAAGGGGTGATTTCTTTAAAATCACTTATTGCTGTCATATGTCGTATGTTACGGTTGCTGTCCAGGTGTTATTACGCTTTACTACCTCAAGTCCGTGCAGGGTGACTGCTTTAATTTCGTTTATTGCCTGTGCCTTGTGGGCCAGGCCGCTAGATGTTACCTCATTTTCATTAAGAATTTTAAAAGAAAACTCAAAAATTCGCACATATTCGGTGCTGTTAAGGTAAAGAATCTCTGAAAGCCAGTCTGCCAGAAGCAAATCGCAGGAACTTGCCTGGCAGTTTACTTCAAAAGTTTTAGGCTCCCCATGACGGCTGTTTCTTAACTCACCGAAAATATACTGCTGCATACCTGCGGCGGAATTTGTAAAAAGTTCTTCCAGGCTGTGCCCGTAAGACCGGATTATGATATCAGCGGTGTGTTCTATGAATTTAAAGGGCTGCATGGTTCACTAATTTTACATGGGAGCCGTTCAGCGCCAAAAATACACCAGTCTTATGTTGGCGGTATACAAAAAAAGAAGCCCCGCTATTCCTCACGGAATAACGGGGCATAAATCCCGGCAACGTCCTACTTTCCCGGCAGATGCCAGTATCATCGGCGCTGAGGGGCTTAACGACCGTGTTCGGTATGGGAACGGGTGTGTCCCCCTCGCTATAATCACCAGGAGAAACTATATCCAATTAATATAGTTTATTCTAATGACTTACTTTCACCTACTGTACACATCAGCACTTCTTCGTTGTGCCCGTGCACGTTTACGATTTCGTCTACGATTAACGTAGACGTAGACGTCCACGTATACGTTACACGTACTATCAAGCACCAAGTGGTGCTTAATTATTTTAAAGATCCAGCATATATTCAACATTCAAACTCAGGCAAACAACCTGATTCTGTACCACTATTATCAAGCACACCCGCTATAACGGTTCAGCTCAAAAATTCACTTCTCCTTTCCGTAATTGTTTAGCCGGTACTGCACTAAACCAGAAAAAGAGAAGAAAGTAAGCCTCACGGCAAATTAGTACTGGTCAGCTCCACGCATTGCTGCGCTTCCACCTCCAGCCTATCAACGTCCTAGTCTCGAACGTGCCTTTAGCCCCGAAGGGAGGGAGATCTGATCTTGAGGCTAGCTTCCCGCTTAGATGCTTTCAGCGGTTATCTATTCCGAACATAGCTACCCAGCTGTGCCACTGGCGTGACAACTGGTCCACCATCGGTTCGTCCACCCCGGCCCTCTCGTACTGAGGGCAGCTCCTCTCAAATCTCCTACGGCCACGGAAGATAGGGACCGACATTCTGTTACTTTCAGGTAGTCATAAATAACTACCCTACAAACCCTGAATGATGCATTCAAGGCGGATAAGATTTTCATCTTACCTCTGCATGTCGCCATGCAGTTCGGACTGTATCTTCAGTATAGTCTTCCAAAACACCACTGCAACATCGTCAGATGTTGAGCGACTATACTGTCCGGCGTACAGTCTCTGAGGGTTCCAGATCCTCTAAAATTCTTTCCAGTGGAATTTGTCGATATTGGCCAGAGCGATTCATTGAGTAAGCTTTCTTTAATAAATCACTTAGGCCACTTCGAGTCAGGTGAATACCACTATTCATTGCCAATACAATTTCTGCAAACGTTTCAAAATCGTCTTTTTTGGAAGTTTGCAAAGGGTATTGACGAAAAAATGGTATTACCTTTTCAATTAAATCTTTTCTTGATCTAACGACAAACACCCAGGTCAGATCACGTTCGTTTGTTTTATGATTGGCTTTGACATAGCCACAGTTTAAAGCCCCCTGAATTATCTCGAGCACGTGTTTATTACACACATGCTGTGAGATGTGAAATTCAGGGACCAACTGCCATTTGAATTTTGCAGTTGGGTTCTTTTGAACTGCGACGTGAAAACTGCCTTCGCCATCAACAAACCCCGCGATATAACCGGAAAGATAATAGGGATCTGGCCTTCCCTGCTGGTTACCTGCACCCATAGTATTTTTACCGCATACCTAATAGTTAAATAACCCCAAGCTCCGGTTCTCCAGAACTTGATATATTACTTTCAGTATACTGGTAACTTGGGATACTTACCAGGCTTTCCAGCATATAGCCAGATTTTAAGACAGCGCGTTAATGTCCACTGTCTCACGACGTTCTAAACCCAGCTCGCGTACCACTTTAATCGGCGAACAGCCGAACCCTTGGGACCAGCTTCAGCCCCAGGATGTGATGAGCCGACATCGAGGTGCCAAACCTCCCCGTCGATGTGAACTCTTGGGAGAGATAAGCCTGTTATCCCCGGGGTACCTTTTATCCGTTGAGCGACGGCCCTTCCATGCAGAACCGCCGGATCACTAAGACCGACTTTCGTCCCTGTTCGAGGTGTCCCTCTCACAGTCAAGCGGGCTTATGCCTTTACACTCGACGCGTGGTTTCCAAGCACGCTGAGCCCACCTTTGTGCGCCTCCGGTACATTTTGGGAGGCGACCGCCCCAGTCAAACTACCCACCACGCTCTGTCCTGGAACAGGATTCACTGCCCTCAGTTAGAGACCAGAGACTGCAAGGGTGGTATTTCAAGGTTGGCTCCACCGAAACTGGCGTCCCGGCTTCAAAGCCTCCCACCTATCCTACACATGCAGCCCCCGGAATCAAAGCGAAGTTGTAGTAAAGGTCCACGGGGTCTTTCCGTCTTTCCGCGGCTACCGAGCATCTTCACTCGGATTTCAACTTCACTGAGTCCGTGGTTGAGACAATGGGGAAGTCGTTACGCCATTCGTGCAGGTCGGAACTTACCCGACAAGGAATTTCGCTACCTTAGGAC
>RFHI01000108.1 GCA_003696425.1 Candidatus Dadabacteria bacterium
GTTATGTTCTATATTGCTCTTGTGCTCTTGGCTCGCTACGGGAGTGCCAGGCTATCTTTATCCTTGAAGAAATGGTGCATGAAGCCGCCTACAGAGTGCTTGATTCTCTGGGAGCGCACTTATTTAAACTTATTAAGAATATGAAATAAATTTCACTTCCGGCATATAATCTGATTCGCCGCTGGGTAGGTCTCTGCTTAAATCAATCTCAGTTGCCGATTTCCTGTTCAGGTTCTGTTCACTGATTACTGTTTTTCTGATTTCAGAATAGATCTGCAGCCTGCTTCCAGCTGATCAGCTACTGCTGCTGCTACACTTAAAAATCCAAAAACTGTATAGCTTAAAGCAGCAGCCAATACTGCTATAAATACCCCCGAAGGGCAAAATGGATTTGTTATGCAATTATATCAAGCGAACTGCTGTCTGGTTCTTTTTCCTCTTCTGAAGCAGCCGAGCCTGCTTTCTTTTTGTGCCTCTGATTAGCAAAGCTTGCTTCAGGACGCTTGGTCTTAAGCTGGACCGAGCGCTCTTTGTCCTTTTCCTCGAGCTTGTTGAGTTTTTTATCAACAGCATTTTGAGCAGCCTGTGCGCTCTGTACCGGGTCAACATGAGTTTGGCTGCTGGCGGTCGGATTAATACCGGTAGAGCTTACTGCCGTGCCTATAGATGCTGTAACAGGAGACGTCATAAATACCTTACCCGCAGAACCTGTAGCAATTAGCTGCCAGGGCTGCTATAGTTTACATCTGACATTATTATCGGCAAGTTTTTGAAATACCTTAAATTTTTATTATTTTTAACATATAACGTATCTGCATGAGATTAAAAAAACCGGTTAATTTTGACTGTAATGCAACCCGTGGGCCACTGGCCGAGGTGCTTGAGGAGATAAGTAGCTGTTATGGAAGCTTTTTTAATCCCAGCTCAGTTCACTCCGGCGGCCAGGCAGCCAGGGCCCTGATAGAAGATACGCGCGATCTGATTAGAGAGCATTTACGGATCGATAACTCATACCGCATTATTTTTACCTCAGGTGCCACCGAGTCAAATAACACAGCCATTATGAGTGCATACCTTGCGAATCCTCCTGAAAACAACGGTTTTGTGGCCACAGCCATTGAACACTCTTCAGTTGTTGAGCCGCTTAAGCGGTTATCCAGGCTCGGTGCAGATGTAACTTTTATTAAACCGGAAAACAATTTTGAGATAACTGTAGAGAGAGTGCTTGAGTGCTGCAACAAAAAGACTCGATTTGTCTCTATTATGGCGGCAAACAATGAAACCGGCCAGCTAATTGATACAAACCGGATATTTAAGGAACTGCGCCTCAGGTTTCCTGAAATAACACTCCACTCAGATTGTGTTCAACTGGCAGGAAAATCACTGGAAACAATTACTTCCTCAGGAGCTGATCTTTACAGCTTATCGGGACATAAACTCGGCGCTTTGAGCGGAATAGGGCTGCTGCTTGTTTCAAAAGATTACAGCCTTGAACCGCTTCTTTGCGGTGGTCCACATGAGGAGAAATTGCGAGCCGGGACCGAGAATGTTTGCGGAATAGTTTCATTTGCTGCTGCAATTAAGCGGTTTTATAGCGATCCTGAAGGTAGAATTATAAGAATGCGTGAATACCGAGACAGAATTTGGAGTACTTTAAGGGATAATTTTAATGATCTATCGCTGAACTACTCTTCTGAGAGAATGTTGCCAAATACAATCAGCGTGCATATTCCGGGTGTGTTAGCTTCGGATCTGGTGGTTGCACTTGATCTGGAAGGTGTGTTGATTTCGGCCGGCTCCGCCTGTTCATCAGGGAAGCCGGAAGGCTCGCATGTTCTAAAGGAGATGGGATATGACGATCGCCACACACGGGAGTCCGTGCGTATAAGCACAGCTGACTGGTATGAGCCGGAGCTTTTTGATGCCGCGCTTGAGAAGTTAATTGAGTGCATAAGAAGAATGCGGTGTTAGCGCGAGTGGAACAGATGACAGGCATACAGGAGAGAGTTCTGGTAGCAATGTCAGGGGGGGTCGATTCCTCGGTGGCGGCCTGCCTGCTGGCTGAGTCTGGCGTAGAGGTGTTAGGTGTGTCAATGCAGGTCTGGGACTACCGTAAAAATGGTGGTTGTAACTCAAGAGCTACCTGTTGCTCACCTGATGATTTTACTGATGCCCGTCGAGTAGCCGCAAGGGCTGGAATTCCTTATTATGTGTTTGACCTTGAGGATGTTTTTAGAGCCAGGGTAATTGATAAATTCGTCTCTGCTTATAAAAATGGCAGAACGCCGAATCCGTGTGTTGATTGTAATAATTCAGTAAAGTTTTCAGAGCTTCGCAAAAGAGCAGAGACTATGGGTTGTACCCATGTGGCCACAGGACATTATGCCCGTATAGTAAGGGATTCAGATGGTTATCACCTTGAGCGGGGTAAAGACACCAGGAAAGATCAGAGCTATTTTCTCTACGGATTAAAGCGTGATCAGCTTAGCAGCACAATTTTTCCGGTTGGGGATCTTACCAAAGAAGAAGTTAGAAAACTGGCTGAGCAAAAGAATCTTCCTGTAGCGGATAAACCAGAGAGTCAGGATATATGTTTTGTCTCCGGAAAAGTAAGTGACTTTCTGGTTCAAATAGGGGTAAAACCTCGGCGCGGCAAAATCGTATCACTTAAAGGAGAGCTTTTAGGTGAGCATGACGGGATCAGTAATTTTACCATTGGACAGCGGCGTGGACTCAATATCGGGGGGCAGAGTGAACCTTATTATGTGGTCGCACTTGAGCCTGAGACCAATACAGTTATTGCCGGAAAACGCGGCGATCTTGAACAGGATTATTTTGAGGTTACTGACTTAAACTGGCTGGAAAATAGGGATGATTCATTTGAGGCGCTCTGTCAGGTAAGACACCGCGGTACTCCCTTAAAAGTGCGCGTAGAGCAAAGAAGCGATACAACAGTTACAGTTACCTTTCTCAATCAATGGTCTCCAGTATCAAGTGGACAGGCGGCCGTGTTTTACAGCAGCGACAATATTCGCGTAATTGGAGGAGGTACGATAGTATAATTGATATAAGACCGGGCACTATGACCCTTGTCATGTGTGGTCATTACGGTACATACTTTTTAAGTATGCTAACTACTACTAAGCTTTATTTTGAACCAGTATTCAGAAAATAGTCCTTACAGTAATCGTTTTACGCGTGAGCTGAGAATTGCTCTATATGTTGCTTCAATCTTTTTACTGCTGATTATTTACTGCTGGAAGGGACATCTTCGCACTCATGAACTGATTTATCTTATTGGTCCCCGTAAGTTTCTTAACCCTGATTTTCTTGCCAATGATATTACCTGGGCTGTAAGACCTCAGACTACTAATCTATTTGATGCTCTCATAGCTCCGCTCTGGCTGTTTTTTGATGGCTTTGTAATTGCAAATATAGGACGATTGTTAACCTGGGTGCTAAGTGCTTTTGCGCTCGCTTTGTTGTTTTTTAAACTGCGTTTGCGCTGGCTGGCTGTTGTTACCGGACTGATCCTTTGGCTTCAGTTCGGTCAGACAATCGCCCGTTGTGGATTGCCATATGAGGGATTTCAGCCAAAATCGCTGGCCTACCCATTGATGTTTTTTTCACTTTATCTGGCCTTAACTGAGAGATATTACCGGGCCGGGCTGTTAGCTGGTCTGGCAGTATGGTTTCATGTTGTAGTGGGTGGCTGGTCGTGGTTTGCGCTTGGTGCTGCTATTACTCTTGGTTCTGGCCATATCAGATTGGGGTGCCTGAAAAAGTATTTAATTATTTCGATACCGCTGGTTTTAATTAGTACTATTCCGGTTTTTGTCTTTCATACCTCCGGCGGAAAAGCTGGTGCTATGTCGCTGATTGATAAAATTTACGTCACATTTGCGATGCCGCACTGCTGCGATCCTGATTATTTTATGGATTCTAAAAAATGGTTTATGGCAGCTGTAGTATTTGTTGTACTCCCACTTCTTTTATTAATAAGAAAAGGGCGGGAGAGTAAAGTTTTAAATGTGTACGTAATTGCTCTAATTGTATTCTGGATAAGTGGAATAGTTGCCAGTTACTACCAGGCTTACTGGTATCTTAAAACCTATCCGTTTCAATTGGCGGTCGGGTTGTTGCCGTTATTCTATTTTATTTTTGCTGTAGATAATCTAATAGGCGCTGCTGATAAAAATAGGCTGCATAATCTGCTCAGATTATTGTCACTGAGTTTACTCTTGTATGTGATAGATAGTGAGAACTTAATTGAAAGAGCGGTTCACAGGCCGAAGCTGTTTATGGCTGAAATCGAGAAGTATTACCAGCGTGGGTCAGTTGCCTATGGAGAGCCGGCAGTTTACAAATGGATACGTGACAATACCCCTAAAAACAGTGTCTTTATTACTCCGGTTATGCAGGAGTTCTGGATGTATGCCGAGCGTGCGCAACTTGCTCAGTTCAGGCATCCTCCGCTTAACTACAGAATTATTGAATGGAAAAAGCGCCTAGAGGGAATTAATAAATTTAAAGAGTTTGATAAACGCGGTTACCGGATCGCAAAGGGGCTTAATTGGAATGAAAGCCGTCTTACGGAGTCTGAGCTTATTCGCCTGGGTAAACTCTATGGGGCTACTCATTATCTTTCGAGAGTCAGACGAAAAGATTTAAAAGAGTATGAACTTTATAGTGGCCTGACAATGTTTGTATACCGCGTGCCAGAACGCTCAGGCTGAATTTATATTGCAGCCACTTGAAAAAACGCTGTTTATCAGCTAAAATCCGGTGATTTTAGATTTGTGAATGCCTCATCCGGGATTTGAGGATTTTCCCAAAGCTTGTAAATCAACCGGCCTGCTTCCGGCAGTTGCGGCAGATGCCTGATTTATGGGCGTAGCTTTGCGAAAAACTTCATCTTGAGTAAATACCACTCTATTCGCCTGGTGAGGCCTGCCTGTTTGCTGATAATTGAAAAAGAGATCAAATGGTACGCAAAAATAGCGAAGATTTATCTGGTGAAATGAGCCATCAAATTAAGGCGCAAACTAAGAGTTGTGAAAGCGATTTGCCTGGCGGGGGATATCGGGAGATTGAAGAGGCCCTGGGGTATGTTTTTAAAGACCATAGCTGGCTTGAGCGTGCGCTGACTCACCGCTCTTTACACGCTGCCGGAGCGCGTAGTGACTATGAGCGGCTCGAATTTCTCGGGGACGCAGTATTTGATCTGGCAGTTGCTGAGCTTCTTTTGGATCGCCATCCAGATGCGCGTGAAGGAGATCTCTCTAAGATGAGAGCTGCGCTTGTCAATACAGCCTCACTGGCCGGAATTTCACGCAGCCTTAATTTGGGGTCATATATTCGATTAAGCAGAGGAGAGCAGGCTAGTGGTGGTGCAAATCGGCCTTCAATTCTGGCTGATGTGCTGGAAGCAGTCATGGGGGCTGTTTACCGTGAAGCTGGTTTTAATACTGCCCGTGGTGTTATTGAGAAACTTTACGGCGATAAACTGGATACTGTAGTTCCTCGTGATCCCAAGACAGAGCTTCAGGAGGTCTTGCATGCAGTTGGGAGCGGGCCGCCTGAGTATCTTCTCGAATGTGTCGAGGGACCGGAGCATGAGCCGGTTTTTGTATCAGTTGTACAGATTGATGGAGAGATCATGGGGCGCGGCAGGGGGAAAACCAAAAAAGCCTCTCAGCAAAAGGCAGCGGCTGAGGCGCTCGATAAGATCAAGGCAGAAAGTAAAAAGACCAGCGAGCAATAGATAAGATTATTATGAAGAAGATACCTGGTATAGCAATAGTGGGACGAACTAATGTAGGCAAGTCCAGCCTTTTTAACGCTATTTGTGGCCGTAGGCTTGCGGTGGTCAATGAGATGCCAGGTGTTACCCGTGACAGGAACTATCAGTTTGTAAACCGTTACGATATTCCTTTTAAGTTAATTGATACTGGAGGGCTTAGTGGGGAGGATAGGAGCGGGTTACATGATTCCATAAGAGCTCAGGCTCTGATTGCTATTGATGAAGCTGATCTTATAATTGCCGTCTTCGATGGGATTAGTGGTTTGCACCCGTATGACAGGGAAGTTGTTGATATTTTAAGACAGAAACGCAAGCCGGTTCTTTGGGTCGTCAATAAGTGTGAAAAGGAGGCTACCCGTACAGCCGCGGCTGAATTTTATTCACTTGGGATTGACTCCTATATCTGTGTAAGCGCAGCTCATAATATAGGCATCAGGGAGCTTGTGGTTAAATTAAAAGAATTTTTGGCGGAGAAAGTTGCTGAGGGCGCCACAGAGTTGCCAGTTGCAGATGATATTAAGGTAGCGATTCTCGGAAAACCTAACACAGGTAAATCGACTCTGCTCAATCGGCTTGTAGGCCAGGAGCGGCTGGTTGCATCTGATCAGCCTGGCACTACAGTTGATAGTATAGATGTTCAAATAAAAAGAGAAGGGCATAGCCTTCTTTTAGTGGATACTGCTGGTCTGCGAAGAAAAGCACGGGTAAAGGATGGTAGTGTCGAAAGGTACGGCAATCTAAGAACATTACGTTCACTGGCGCGCGCAGACGTAGTGCTTTTGTTGTTGGATGGATCACGTCTGGATATAACTCAGCAGGATATAAAAATACTTGATCTGGCGCATTCGCGCGGCAAGGGAATTGTAATAGTAGTAAATAAGTGGGATCTGGTTGAAAAGGATCACCGCACAGCAAAAGAGTTCAAAGAAAGGATTTACGAACGGATAAGCTTTGCTCGTTACGCACCAATAGTTTTTGTATCAGCATTGACTGGAAGACGTTGTCCGCAAATTTATAAAAAAATAATTGAAGTCTCTTCTGAGCGCAGCAAACGAATCCCAACCGCAGAGCTGAACAGGATAATTCAACGGGCCTTTGAAAAAAATCCTCCACCGCTCTATCGTGGTCGAGAAATAAAGCTCTTTTTTGCTACTCAAGTGGCAGTTGCTCCACCTACAATAATACTGTTTGTTAATTATCCTGCTAAAATTGGTGATGCTTATATGCGTTATCTTAAAAAAACAGTCAGAAAATCATTTCCGTTTGAAGGTTGTGATATTAAGTTTTTTGTAAGAAAGCGAACGGCTAAAGAAGAAAGGATTGAGTCAGGAAGAGTGGTATAATA
>RFHI01000109.1 GCA_003696425.1 Candidatus Dadabacteria bacterium
AAATATAATAAAGTATTACTGACCACTGCGCGGCAAATAAGAGAGACACTTTAACAGCGATATTCTTACAGAGAATGGAGGGAAATTGAATAAAAAAACTGTTGATTAGAACGGGTGTTCAGTGGTTATTTTGGGGGATTTTGCTGAGTATATTTAAAAATACCTTAAAATTTGTATGCTCCTGTGTATTAAGTAAATCTTGGGGGTGATTGCTGAGATTAATATTCATTCGGTAAAAGCTCAGAATATCGTAAGAGTCAAAGTTGGGGAGCCTGTCAGATATTTTTCTGAATCTGGTCAGGGCAGCAATAGTTTTATTGAAAGTGTTCAGTAAAATATGCCGCTCCTTTTTTCCGAATTTGTTAGTTTTAAAAAATCTGGAGCGACGAATAGGATTAGGTATCAGGTAAACCAACAGTACCGCTTCGTTTATCGTCACTTCGCTTGGCTGTTTGTTGAAATAAAACTTGCTGGCGTTGGAAATGCCAATAATATTTTCCCCGAATTCAATATTATTTAAATAAAGGGTAAGGATCTCTGCTTTTGAAAGCAAATGTTCGATCTTCAACGTATAAATGAGCTCTCTTAGTTTTCTAAGAAAAGATCTTTCCCTAGATAGGTATAGATTCTTTACGAGCTGTTGAGAGATGGTACTTGCCCCACGAAGTTGCTTGCCTTTTAATATAAAATCACAGAGCGCCTGCCATATTTGCAGCAGATCAATGCCAGGGTGTCGGGCGAAAGCCGTATCTTCATTAGCGAGAACAGCCAGAGTAATATAAGGAGAAATCTCTTCAAGTGGTGTTAATTGCGATTTTAAACCTGTTGTGACTATATTGCCGGTTGCAGGATGTCGATATCGATAATAGCTTCTAATTGCACCTAGATCGAGCGATTTATAATAAAGCAGTAATATCAAAGTGGGTACAATGGCTAGAATCGCGCTCAGATAGATTGCGGTCTTTGTTTGTTTAAAAGTTGTGGTTTCAGTTAGTTTTATGCAAAGTGTACGTAAACACATTTTAACCGTTGCCTGCCTGCTGATCTTATTGTTTGTACTCGCTGGTGGCAAGGTGCGCCGTTTTTTGGGAAAAATATATTTAGGAGCTCCGCTTGTTTTACTTAATAATTATGTAAGATCTGTCTACTACAGCTATGACGACAAAAATTGTGTTCAGTATCTTTGGCAAAAACGAATTAAAATAAAGCCTGTTGGAAGAAAAAATTTCAGAGATGGATGTTTTATTTCTGATCTTGTCGTTATCAAAGGAGGCTTTGGCACACCTTTATTTGCGTCTTGTAGATTAGCTAAAGCTTTAGTCAGGTTTGAGCGGCAGGTTTTGCAGCCTTTGGCGTGGGACTATTTCGGTGTAGCAATTAAGGAGATTGAGCAGGCTGGCGCCTATAACTGCAGGCCGGTCAGAGGGCGTAAATTTTTAATGAGCGAACACGCTTTTGCAAATGCAATCGACATTACTGGATTTAAATTTAAAGATGGTTATGAAATTAAGATTAAAGAGAACTGGGATACACCGGGGCGGGCGGCCAAGTTTTTGCGTGACGTTTCAAAGCATGCTTGTCTTTATTTTACATCTGTAGTAACGCCCGATGATAACTCCGCGCACAGTGATCATTTTCATTTTTCGGTGGGGCTGTTTGGTAACTGTACGGGCAACTAATAGCGATAATAGTGAACCTTTGTAGCCCGGAATTTATTTTATGACTTACGAATCAATTAAGGGACTGGCAGATTAATTGTGTAGATCGGAAGCTCGAGTTTCTCATTGAAGACGAATCTTTAGAAAGGTCGATAGGTTACCAGACCTTCCGAACAGATTAGTTCGCAGTCTACAGAACAGTTCTAATGGCCGCTCAGTTAAAGTGTTAGCTTAGTCAAGATCGTTGTCAAAGGAATCGTCTTCAAAATCGCTTACATCTCGAAATCCACGCTCTTTCCTTTCAAGCTCCTCTTTGGCTTCTACAGTGTATTGTGCGACTGGACGAGCCTTAAGCCGCTCATATGGAATCTCTTCGCCAGTCAATTCACAGATTCCATACGTACCATTTTCAAACTTAGCCAGTGCATGATCTATTTTCTTAAGCAGCTTCCTTTCACGTGATCCAAGTTTGTGAAATGCCTTTTGGGAGATTTCAAGCGTAGCGATATCAGCATTGTCTCCCCCGATATCAGATATTTCCAATTCTGATTCGTTTTTTAATTTATACAGGTGCTCGATAATCTTTTTGCGCTCATCCAGCAGCATCTGTTTTAACTCTTCGAGCTGTT
This sequence comes from Candidatus Dadabacteria bacterium, assembly GCA_003696425.1. Lineage (GTDB taxonomy): Bacteria > Bdellovibrionota_C > UBA2361 > UBA2361 > J046 > J046. Next base: position 2,288 of record RFHI01000109.1, read on the forward strand.
TCTTTTTAAGCGGCATAAGACTTCTCCTCTAACCGATATGACCAGTGCCTAGCTGGAACTGAAGGCACAACTTTGAAAAGCACGAGAAATTACCACCATACCAGCTTTTAAGTCAATATGGCAGATGCTGTGCCAGGAAGATTATCAAAATAAATTTAATGTATTATAGCTTTCTTAAAACTACTGATTTATATCGGCAGCTCTTTAAAGTTAGCCTGATAATATCATTATTAGAGCAACAGACAGTATAAATGAAAGCATCATAAAGAGTATCGTAAAAGCTCTGATTAACATCCCGGACTCAAGTCTTATTTCTGAAAAGTTGAATCCTTTGGAGCTGTTACCCGGACTGACAGCGTCATTAACATTTGACGGTGAGCCGTAGATTGAAATCGATCGCGGGTCTATCCTCCAGCTGCCGGTGCCCCACGGATTTAAGCTGTCCCCGATGGTGTCTTCTGTAATATTTTGAACTGAATTCCCGGCACATGTAGCTCTGACCGTGCGCCATTCAGATGCCGTCCTCTTTCTCATGATAGCCCCCTGTTATCATGGTTATTTTTGACTTCTGTAGTAAAATTAACCTTTCAAACTGCGGTTACTTACTGAATGTTAATCTGCAGAATAAGGGAATCTGCTTCAGAATTTTTGGGCATAAGCAGCTGTAATGATATGACTGCCCTTTAAAGCAGCCACCAGATCAACTAACAAGCTGTAAACATTACAAAATAATTTCAAGAGAAACTGCTGTCCCGGCATGGTCGGGTATCTCGGTCAGCTGGTATGATACTTTAAAACCATTATGGCAATTCCAAGCGCTTCATCTCCTCTTATCGGGCCGGCGTACTGAAGCGGCCCTCCACCGGGGCCTGATGTAATTTCAGCCTGCGACCTGTCATTCTCTTGACGCACTCTTATTTGAAGAGGCCCTTTATCCGTGTCACAGGCAAGTATTATGTCTCCGCTTTGTTTGTCACGGGTCATTGTCCACTTTGCCGGAGACTGTGCCTCGTATCTTGCAAGATACAGCAACTCCTTTGCGGCGTGGGCATGCTTTAATACCTTTGAATAGATCTTGGAGGCTAGTGGTCCTTTTAGCACAAGACCAGGTTTTCCCGGGCGCACAAGTTTTACTTCATGCTCGCTGGAGGAGGCTTCTGCCACGGGGTAAACGTAGAGGGTGCCAGACCGAAAGCCGGCAACCGGATGCTCCTTTAGAGAATATTTGTATCCAATGTAATCATCCGCGCTCGAGTTGATACCACCGGCAGGCAAGTGATCTATGCTTGTCTCCCATAATAAGCCGGACTGTTCTGAGATTATATGCTGTACGAGTTTCCAGACATGCTGCTTCTCCCTTTCGTATGCAACCATTCGGTCGATAAAATTTTTGACATCATCGGAAAGTGAGGATACAAAAGAAAGCTCTCTTCCATCTTTCATTGTTATTTTTATGCTGCCGGGGTCTATTAACATCAATCCCCCCGTTTGAACTGCTATGGAACCGGAATTAAAATCAGCTTTATAAATAACTTTGTGGCCACCAGCTCCATCTCCCCTGAGCAGGCTCCATGCCTCCGGGGGTAAACTTTCGAGAGCCTGCTTAACTTCATTAAGTACCTGCCACTGGTATTCCATTTTCTTAAACAGGGCTTCACTATCTCTGCCCCTGTCGACCAGGTTTCCTTCTTCCGGACGGTAGACGGTTGTAGAAAAAGATTCCACCCCCTCTTTGTGGTCTCTTCTTACCGAATAAAAACCGCTGGAATCTTCGAACAGGAAAAAAGCGGATCCCTTTTCCGGTTTGATAAGCCTCCAGTGGCCAATTTCAAAGCGGGTCAGCCGATCCTGACACATTGCAACTGCCCGCTCTCCGGCAGAAACTTCCGGGAGACCTCCATCTTTAAGTCCTCGTTCTGCATCCGGCTTACTTGGCCGGTAATCAGGTGTGAAAGCCATAAACACGAGTTTCCTGCTGAAATGTCAAGTGATTACATACGCGGTTGCACACGTAAGCCACGTTCATACTCACCAGTATTGTCATATCAAACGCGATTTTAAGCAAGTTTGACATCTGCCATGGGAGCGTATAATATATAAGTGGGTGTTTTGCCCACCTAGTGGATCTGCCGATGGACATGCGTAAAAACATACTCACCTGCTTAAGGCATTTACTCAGGCCCGTGATAGGGTTTTGTTTGCGCCGCTCAGTTACCGTTCAGGATCTGCACGAAATAGCAAAAGAAGTTTTTGTTGATGAGGCAACCAGGCTGCTCAAAGCGAAAAAGGAGAGAGTCAACATAAGCCGGCTGAGTGTGCTGACAGGTATTCGTCGAAAAGAGATCAAACGGCTGCAGTTAAAAGAAAAACCTGTAACAGAACCGCCTGCGTTACTGACGAAGGTGATTGGAAAATGGCTGCACGATCCTGCCTATACCACAAAGGCTGGCAGGCCGCGCGTGCTTGCTCCCCACAACGAAAATAACGGATTCCGTGCCCTGGTTGAGAGCATCAGTTCTGATGTTAAAGCAGGGGCTGTTTTAAGATCGCTGGAGCAGATTGGAGCCATTGAACGTACAACCAGGGGGATAAAACTCAGAACCGAAGCTTACGTGCCGCGCGGAGATGCCGAAGAGGGGTTTAAAATGCTGGCCTTAGATTTGAACGATCTTAGCTGCGCGGTTGAAGATAACGTTTTTAATGGGGCCAGCCCACCTAATCTTCATGCTACCACCGAGTATGACAACGTCATTGTGGAGGATGCAGCTGAGCTTAAAGAGTGGCTTCTTAAAGAAGGGCTGGAGTTTCATCGCCGTCTTCGAAGGAAGCTTTCTGAAATTGACCGCGATTTTAATCCGGATTTAAAGGGTAGTCGTTACCGTGTAGTAGTTGGGAGTTTTGGGAGAATTGAATCGCTGGATACCTGAAAGGAGCTGTTATGTCTGCCATGCCGATGTGCAAAGGAAAAGAGTTTACGCAAGCGATAGTAGCCAGGCTGGGGCTGGTTTTGTTTTTATTTTGCATGTTGCTTCCCGGTTGTGGTGGCGGCACGCGCGGAACCGGGGCAACAATTATAGAGGGCAACTTAAGAAGCGCCTCGACAGAGATCCAGGTGGGAGGGGTTTCCGTATCAGCTGTAGCCCGGGATTCTACCGGGGCAACTATTGAAGTTAAGTCAACAAAGACCACTGACGATGGCAGCTTTGCCGTGGCGATAGAATCTGCTGTCCCAGTTGCTGCCATTGAGCTGCATCTCGTTTCGGAACAGATTGATGCCTCTGCAACCGTTGAACAGATACCACTGGACTTTTCAAAAGCCCAGGTGTCATTAAAACTGGAATCACCCCGCAGGGCTGTTATTGAAGAAACAGTTTTTGAATCCGATGATGACAGCCCGCCAGCAGATCAGGTTACGGATGATGGTACCGACGAAAGGCCACCAGGTAACGATATCTCAGCACCGCCTTCTGAAGATCAGGGCGGCGAAAATGGAGAGTCCCCCGGCGGCTCAGACAACACTTCCGACATTCCAGGGCAGTCTAAGCCGGACAGGCGCATACTGGTATGTAATATTGACGGTTCTGTTCGCAGATTAATTTTGAAACTAAAAAAACAGATTGAAGGGCGTGTCGACAGTCCGCCAGAAATAAAGGTTATGCGTACCGAGAGATCTCAAGCGGTCAGGTGTTTCCAGGTAATGCGCGCTACACGGTTAAAACAGTGCACACAGGCTGTACGGAGACTCAATTTCGGCCGGCTTGACGAACTTGCTCCCGTTGAGCGCAGGTTTATCTGCAGGGGGATGGTAGAGCTGGCGTGGAAAATAAAACAACGCCGATTCGTAAGAAGAGCCAGGCTGCGGGGACGCTGGCAGTTGAAATCAGCTGTTACTTCGAAGCGTAGAACAAATTTTTAGCTGTTAATTTAAGACTGTTTTAGCCCGTTTGGCGGGCTTTTATTAAAGGAGAAACAAAATGAAAAAAACTATTGCTGTTATTTTCTTACTGGTACTGCTGGAAGCAGTGCCTTTTAGTGAGCCGCTTCGTGCCGACTCATTAATAGGCGATGCCGGACCCAGGGGCTATTATGTGTCAGCCTGCAGGAGATGGCACAGACAGCTTAAGAAGTTAAACCGTACGATGTCACCAGAGCAGAAAGATGCTGTTATAGCATTAATCAAGGAATACCGTTCTGACACAGAACAGTATCGTGCTGATCTGGTTGATGCCCGCAAGGCTCTTTTTGTTACTGTGCACAAGTTAAGAGATGCTCTTAATGAAGCTGATATTCGCGAGTCATTTGAAGATGTAGCAGACCTGCGCGAGGAAATTGCTGTTCAGTATGGTGAAATGGTTTTCGGCTTTCAGCAGGTTTTGCGGCCCGGGCAATACAGGGCATTTATCCGTGCCAGGCGCAATATGTACATTTGTGCACATGCACCGTTAGTAATATTTAACCGCACCGTTGATGGCTGGATAAAGAACAATAGCTAAGCAGAGCGCGAAAGCATGATTCGCCTGTTTTGCGGGTGATGAGTCGGCTAAGATGCCTCATCGCCCGTTTTTTAACAAATTACACACTTCCACGCTCCAGAAGTTATTTTATACGAAGCTGAATAAAATTGCATTATGATTATGTTGGGGTCATAGCGGGCTTAATCAGGCAATATGTGCTATAGTATTTTATATGATCAGACAGATTTTGTTTATAGCAGTTCTAGTATCGGCTCTGTTTGTTCCGTTTCTTGATGCAGTGGCTGAATGTGACCAGAGCGCTCTTGACCCCTGCCAGACAGAGCTTTCGCTGTCAGAGAGAGCTGTTCAGGATCTGGGGCAGTTAACTCCGAAAGAGGCTGTAATGCCGGAGATTGTCCCGGAAGCAGATAATAAGAGAATAAATTTAAGCACAAAGCAGGTATCATCTAAAAAATTAACATCTCCAAATGAAGAAAAAGCACCTTTTGCTGAAAAGAACATTACCTCATCATCCGGTTACTCTGAGTTAAATATAGTTGGAAAAAGACAGTTACATATTAATCCCCTGCCTGGCTATTACCGCAGTCTTCCTGCAGGGCTCGATGAGGCGCTGGTAAATTTCAGAAATTACTACGATATTAGGGCAATTGCAGCTTATTTCAGTTTAATAGAAAGCTGTGAGCATTTAAACGGTTGTGGGCTTATCTTTCCCGGTTCTCAGCTGATAAAGCAGGATAAAAAGAAAAAATTCCTCACTTTAACAGGAACGGAAAAAGAGCAAGATCTGGAAACTAAAGAATAAGCTGTCAGCCGTATTGATTGTACAGCTCAGCAAGCTCAGTCCTGAGCCACGCCAGTGTCTTATCATAGTCTTTAAACATTTTAGCATTCCAGCCTGCAGTGCTGCGGTTTTTAAGGAGCGACCTGGTAGAGGCTTCAGTTGAAGATTTATAGGTAACTATTGCTACTGCTTTAATTTGTCGTAAGTCAGCAATTTTGTGCTGGGAGTTAAAAGTATAAGTATAGTTGTGCTTTTTGTTTATCAGCAGGCCAAAATCTGTGTTAAATAGTTTCAGAAGAGCGCTGTGATATTCATCCAGGGTACTGTCACTCATTTCAACCCCTTCGTTAATTATCACTTCGCAGATAAAGGGGTCGATTTTTATCAGCCTTCCAAAGCTAAGCTAAAGAAACTCAGTGCTCATAACATTAATTTTGCCAGCATTTGGAGTTTACCAACCAGAAGCTATAGTACGAAAACATTATTAAACCAAAAATATTTATACTACCTAAAAGGGGAGGTCGGGTGTTATTATCACTGATAGCTATCTACTTGATTAACGAACTATTATTATGAAAATCTTGCTAATCTTTATTGGTGGTGGTGCCGGGGCGCTTACACGCTATTTTATCTCTGGCGTTATCCAGTCACTCGGACAGGAGAGCTTTCCGTTTGGAACACTGGGCGTTAATTCTCTCGGATGTTTTATATTCGGATTATTGGCTGCGATTTTTAGCGGGCCGTATATTATTGCTTCCGAATATAGGGTGGCAGTACTGGTGGGATTTTTGGGAGCTATGACAACTTTTTCAAGTTTTAGCTGGGAGACCTTTGCATTACTTCGGGACAGTGAGTACCAGCTGGCGTTTATCAATATCATTCTTACTAATGTATTATCGCTTGGTGGTGTAATTTTAGGATACCGTATTGCTGAATACTTTACAGGAGCACGGCTATGAAAATTCCTGAAGATGGATATCTACTTAGAATTTTTATCGGTGAGAGCGACATCGACGGAGGAAGGCCTCTTTATGAGGTAATAGTGCAGGAAGCTAAAACAGCCGGATTAGCTGGAGCTACGGTTCTTAGAGGATCAATGGGGTTCGGTGCTAACAGCAGACTTCATACTGCTAAGATATTAAGACTATCTGAGGACTTGCCTGTTGTTATCGAGATAGTAGATTCAAAGGAAAAGATCAACCAGTTTATTGACAGAATTGACGGCCGGATTACCGAAGGACTAATAACTCTGGAAAAAGTACGCGTCATAAAGTACCGCTCGAATCAGAACTGATATTACCGCTATAAATTTGCTGTGATCATCTGGTATCGCAAGAGCGCTGCTTTAGCAAAAGATAATAGCAGCCTCTTCCGGTCTTTTTACTGTACTGAAACTGAGTAGCTTTAAAGACGGCAGAACAATGTAAATATATCAATTGATTATATCAGCCAGTTGCAACAGATTGCTGTGATACAGTCAGCAGTCTAACCTGCATAACAAATAGCGGGAGACAGGAGGCGGCAGTGGGAATCCAGCCACGATAAAAACTAAAGGCGAATAACCCGGCAGGCATCCGTACTCTGTAACTCGAGAAATTACACGCGGTTTTCAGGGCGCTGTGCCCTAATACATGGAGGTATTTATGAGGATCAGGTTTGTTGTGGGTCTTATATTTATTCTGGTGGGGAATGTTTTAGCACAGAGCCCGAGTGTATACATTAAGCAGGTAGGTGATAATAGCTCAGTCAACCTGTTACAGCGCGGTGATTCTAATAGTTTCAGTTTAAATCAAATCGGTGAATTAAATCGTGTTAATCTCAGCCAGGCTTCAGGTGCAAGTGCTAATATCCGACAATCGGGAAGCGGTAATGTTATGGATGCTTCACAATCTGGAGCAAATACGCTACAGGCTTTCCAGAGTGGAACAGCTAATACAGCCCGTGTCATTCAAAACGGCTCGGATAATATCGCGCTATTAGAGCAAAACGGAAGTAATAATATAATTAATCTTGAACAACACGGCTCCGGGAATCGCTCTGAGGATATTCAGCGCGGCAGTGAAAACAGAATCGATAAAATCCAATTTGGAGGGGCAGAGAGCCGTGTTGAGCAGTACGGCAGCGGCTTGAGTGTTAAAATTACATCTGAGTTTTAAGGAGATTGTATCGTGCTGAAATATAAGAGACGCCATACATCACTAACCATAGTCGTAATATCGTTTTTGCTGATATTGACGTCAGTATCTGCGGCTGAGGAACTTAAATATAAACCAACCAACCCGGCCTTTGGCGGCAATCCGTTTAACGGCCCGTATCTTTTAAGCAACGCTACAGCGCAAAGGCAGCATGAAGCGCCTATTCGCCGTCGCGATCCTCTTGAGGAGTTCTCCGATACTGTAAAACGCGGGCTGCTGAGCCGGATAGCGCGTGAAATAGCAGATCAGATTCTGGGAGAAGATGCTAAGGACTCGGGAACATTTGAAATAGGGGATCTAAAGATAGATTTTAAACAGGTTAACGATCAGGTGGTTATTGATATTAACGATCAGGCAGCTGGAGGCAAAACGCAGATTGAGCTTCCAATGCCTTCCTATTGAGGATTTGACGGTGAAGAGAAAGGTTTTACTGTTATCGCTTGGATTGGTAGTGCTTTCGGGGTGTTCATCACATCCGCCGATCGTGCCTGAGGTCGCCCGTTCAAATGAGGCTACACTCGGTGCAGTAACTAAAACGGAAAAAATGCTGCGTGAATTACCTCCAGCAAAAAAGCCGTTAACTGTGTCAGTTTACAAATTTAATGATTTGACCGGGCAGAATAAGCCGGGAGAAACCCCACAGTATTCAAGAGCAGTAACGCAGGGAGGGCTGGCAATACTAAAAAATGCTTTGCTTGATGCAGGCAGCCATACCTGGTTTAGAGTGCTTGAGCGCGGCGGACTGCAGGATCTGCTGCAGGAGCGGAAAATAATTAGAGCGATGCGAAGTGAGTATTTGGGGCCGGACGGCAAAAAACTGCCGCCGCTCTCACCTCTTCTTTATTCAGGCATTATTCTGGAGGGAGGTATAGTGGCTTATGAGTCTAACGTGATGACCGGTGGTGCCGGGGCACGTTACCTGGGAATTGGCGGCAGCACCCAGTATTCAAGAGATATGGTAACTGTGTATTTGAGACTGGTAAGTGTTAATAATGGGGAGGTTTTGCTCTCTGTTAATGCTTCAAAAACAATTTATTCAACCAGCACTCAGGGAGGAGTATTCTATTTTGTAGCCTATGATGAACTGGCAGAGGGCGAGACCGGTTTCACTATGAACGAACCTCCTCAGCTTGCAGTCCGTCAGGCGATTGAGATGGCTGTATATGCGCTGATTATGGAGGGCTACAAGCAAAAGCTGTGGGAATTCAGTGATCCTGTAAAGGGGCGGCAGCTGTACGCGCAGTATGTAAGGAAATATCACGGTGAAAGAGATTCTGCTGAAAACAGCCGTATGGCAATGAACACGACCGAAGAGGGCCATTACAGTTCAGATTATCCCGTTTCAGCAGTTAAGCCGGCTGCAGCTGAAAAGGCTGCAATGTCTGATAAGTTTTTAAATACAAAATTGCGTAGAAAAGAAGATATCGCCGGTGGACAGCTTAAAACCGCCTATCAGTCAGAACATGCACGATCTGAAGCCACAGGCCCTTCAGAGAGAGAACCACAGTTTAAAACTCGGGAGCAGCTTGGCCGCGGCTGGTACGTTCAGGTTCTGGCGGTAAAATCAATTAATGCTGAGGAGCGGGAAATTATAGAGGAACTGATTGCCCACAATTTACCGGTAGTAATACAGAAAGCCACGGTAGCGTCAGTTTCATATTATAGAATTCTGGTGGGAGCTTTTGCGTCGCGGAGTTTAGCTGAAAAAGTACGTTACGAGATTGCTCTGCTTGCTACTAAAAAAGGCAACGTGTTTGGTAGAAGGGTTTATTCCATTGCGAAAATTTAGATCTGATAAATTAAGAGGTCGGCTGTCAAAACTGGTGGTATTATGCTTTTTGATCTGTAACGCAGCTGTGTCTTCAGCAGCTGACGACGGCTATTTTCAGTCATACGAATTTAAGGGTATTCCAAAAGTAGTATTAAAAAATATTGACGTTAGGGTTTATATTAAACCTGCTAAGGAGGATGAATTTACTGTCAAAACAACAGGTGGCAAGCTGGCAGATTTAGTAAAGATCAGTTATGACTCTGATGGGTTGAAGATATCCGGTAAAGAGACTAACGGCCAAAACAGGATAATAGTGAGTTCTACCGGTACAACAGTTATTTCCGGTAATTTCGGCTCAAATGGCACAGTTATTATTAATGGAAGGGTAATTAACAATTCGCAGGAGCTTCAAAACGATCCGGCAGAGGCGTCGGTGACTGTTGCCGTTCCCGGCAGAGGCAGGCTGGTAATAGACAATAGTTGTAACCTCTCTGTGACTGCGGATATAGATAGTGTATCACTTATCTGTAATTCTGCGGGAAGAGCTGCATTTGAAAGAATAAAGACTTTAAGCGGAGCACTGTCAGGCGCTGTGAGAGTAACTGCAACGGAAGTCAGGCAGATAACGCTGAAGCTATCGGGGGCCAGTTCATTTAAAGCGATGAATGTAGAAGGAGGAGAATTAAAAGCTGTACTATCCGACAGCTCTACAATTGATGCCAGCGGCAGTTTCGATTCAGTTGAAATTGAGTCAGCTGATGCATCGCGGGCGTTAATTAGTGGAGAAGTTAAGAGAGCCTTGGCCCTTAAAGCTCAAAGTGCAGCGAGTATAGTATTTAAAGGAAAAGTACGGGGAGTAGTTAACAAATCGGCAATCGGCGCAGCAACCGTAGAAATAATCAGTGATTAAAAAGCAATCACCCTCTCCCGTTTTATTTATTATTATTAATTACCTAACGGGAGAGGGTGACAGATTGCACTTACTATTGAAATCACAGTTAAAGTAAGTGACTACTACTAATTGAGGTTACTTGCCACACTTGAGAATTGTGTGGATACCTTTTGCCCGAGTGTTCGAATGGCCACCAGAGCAATAACAGCAATTAGTGCAACCAGCAGTGCATATTCAACCAGCGAAGCACCCTCTTCTCTTTCTTCAAGGGTAATCTGTTCAAGTTCGTTCATTTTTCACCTCCAGGGTTGTTAACGAAAGTAAGCATTATATTAAACTTCAATTGGTACGCTTTACCAGATATAAAATAACAAATAGTTCTCACAGATTTCTCACAAAACCATAAAATATCTTTAAAGCAAAAAAGCTATAGATAACAAGGGGTTATTGAGATGGAAGACAGAAAAACAGTTTGGTACCATGGCCCGGGCGGCTTGTCAGCTTAAGTTCTTCCCCATGGAGGTCCAAAATTTTCTTTGAAATGGCAAGACCCAGTCCTGCGCCGCCACCGGTGGGGGAGCGATCTTTTTCCACTCTGTAAAAGCGTTCAAAAACTGCAGACTGTTCAGAGTAGGGAATACCCCTTCCTGTATCGCTTACTGAGACTGAAATTTTATAAGTTTGTTTTTGTAGGGATAAAGTAATCTTTCCACCTCTCTCAGTATACTTTACGGCGTTGTCTACTATATTTGATAGCGCTCTGGTTATTAAAGCCGGATCGCCCAAAACCAGTGGCAGATGATCTGGCTGTTCTACAATTATAGATATGCTTTTTGACGTGGCTGGGCCGGAATGTAATCGAACCACATCTTCTACAATATCTTTCAGAGAAAACCACTTTTTTTCAAATGGTTCTACTCCGGCATCCAATTTAGAGAGCTCCAGCAGCTCTTCTACCAGCTCAATCAATGACTGGGTACTTTCTAAGCAGATCTTTAAAAATTCCAGGCGCTCTTCAGCACTCAGTTTGTCATGTTTTATAATAATTGTTTCCAGATATCCATAAATGTGGGTAAGAGGACTATTTAAGTCGTGAGCAATGTTAGCTATTAACTCTCTTCGCAAAGCGTCAGAGCGCCTAAGAGTTTCAATGCTCGCTACAACCGTATCGGCCATTTCATTGAACGCCTGTCCGATTAATCCTGCTTCGTCCTTGGTTTGTATAGATACTCTCTGACTATAGTCACCAGCAGCAAATCTGCGGATTACTTTCGCTACAGCTTTAAAGCGGGTAGCAAGGAAATAATATGAAAGTAGGTCTATAAACGCTGCTACAAATATAAGAGTTACCAGAATCAGAGCTATAATGCCAAATGTGTAACTCTCCTGAACTTTTTGAGCTAAAGCGCTAAAAGGCTCTACGTTTTGCCCACCATAGTACTTAAGTGAATAGTGAGCAGCGATAAAGAGCTGTATGATCCATGATGCCAGTACAAATAGCATCAGTACCACAGTAATTTTCCAGTATATGCTTTTGAAAATTCTGGTTGTAAATTCAGCAAAGCGATGTTTTATTGACCGCTTATGTTTCAGTGCCTGTATGTTACTACTCGTCATCAGATAGCTTTATTTCATCCTGTTCAACAAAGCGATAACCCACTCCCCAGACGGTTAGAATATATCGAGGTGCAGATGGCTCTGGCTCTATTTGGGCTCTAAGTCGGTTTATATGAGTATCGACTGTGTGCTCATAACCGGTATTTTCATAGCCCCAGACATAATTAAGCAGCTCTTTGCGACTAAAAGGGCGGCCCGGATTCAATGCCAGGAAGCTCAAAAGATCGAACTGTTTAGCTGTCAGGCTAACAATTTTGCCTCTACGTGATACTCGTCTTTTTGGTAAGTTAATAACTAAATCTTCGAATATCAGCTCTTCTCTTGGTGGAATATTACTGTTTTGTGTTTTAGCAGCGCGGCGTACGAGCGCCTTGGCACGGGCTACTAATTCCTCTACTTTAAATGGTTTGGTAAGATAGTCATCAGCACCTAATTCAAGTCCGAGCACTATATCGCGAGTATCGTTCTTGCATGTTAACATTAAAATAGGTACTCGGTTGTCTTTAGCTCGTATTCGTTTACATACCTCAAGACCGTTTAAACCGGGAAGCATAATATCGAGCACAATCAATACGTAATTACCCTTTTGTGCCTTTTCAAGGCCGTGCGATCCATTAGTTGCTGTATCAACCTTAAACCCATGATCCGTAAGATGCATACTTACGAGTCGTGATATTTTAGGATCATCTTCTATAACCAGAACGGTTTCCTGCATGATTTTATTGCGGTCAGGTTATAATA
>RFHI01000110.1 GCA_003696425.1 Candidatus Dadabacteria bacterium
ACCGGACGCAATTTGTTCATAACTGCATCTGAAACGTTACATAGCCCCAGGCTCGAGCCGCTTTTCTTCAGAATTTGAGAAGCAGCAGCAATAACTCCAACAGTATCAGCTCCGATAAAATCAACGCCTTCAAGATCGATAATTACATTAAAACTTTTGTGATTATTTACCAGATTCAAAATTTCATCTCTAATCCGGTTGGAAACAAAACCGCTTTCCCTGATTTTTTCTACGTTAAAGCCAATAACCGTAGCAAAGTCCTTGTAGCTTACGTTTAACACTTCCCGCTCAGGTCTTGCAGCATTATAGTCAGCAAGATCGATATCAATTTTACCAGCTGTATTAAGCCGCCCCCTGTAGGCATCAAGGCTATTTTGAAGATCTTCCATGACTTTTTCAGCTCTGCCAGTATCCACGGGTGTAAACGTAATCCCAAGCCTTACAAGCGCATCATTTTCGGTCTCTTCAAGGGAGACGACCAACGGATTAAGACGCATTCTTTGAATTTTCTGAAGAGCACTTTCGGATAAATCAGTCAGAATTATCTCGCGGCCGGACTGGCCTTTTAGTGCAATGAGAGCTGAGACAAACTCATCGGTAATATTTGATACGTTTGAAAGATTAACTATCACCGGACCTTCAGGAAAGTTTTTAAAAATCTCCTGAAGAGCGTAAGAGGCTTCACTCTCTTGCAGATTGACATCAGCAAGCCGAACTGCAAGGACATCGCCCCTGGCTTCCAGATCTATCAGATCACTTACTGCTGGCTCGCTTGAAGCCTTAAGGCTTTCTCTTAAAGGATTTGCTACCATATCACCTTTACTCCTTTAAGGCGCTGTTACAGTAGATATTCTATACCCGCATAGCCTACCAACTAAGCTTTTCCTGCCCGCGAGAGAACTCAGCGCCGGATACACACACTCTAGAGAGTGTTATGAGGGAAAATATGTGCCCGAGGCCAGAAAATATTCCAGCAATATCAGCGAGATGCGTAAAGATGGCTATTTAAGCAGTTCAAGCACGGCCTCCGGTGGGCGTCCGATAACTGCACGCTGCCCGTCAGTGACAATGGGTCTTTCTATAAGAACGGGATTTGTGGAAAGAATCTTGAACCATTCCTCGTCACTTCGGTTATCATCCAGCGACAATCCAAGCTCCTGAAACACTTTTTCTTTGGCTCTAATGATTTCGATCGGTTTTTTACCGAGGAGTCTACAAAGGTTCTTTAATTCTTCCGGAGTAGGAGCAACTTTTAAGTACTCAATAATCTCTGGCTGAGTTCCATATTCTCTTATCAGCTTAAGGGTTTCTCTACTCTTACTGCAACGTGGGTTGTGATAAATTTTAATCATAGTCATCTTTAATTTCTTATTATATCAAACAGCACCGCAACAACACCCGCAAATATTATTATTCCTGCACCCAGCCGCCGGCCCAGCTCCTTTTCACCGAAGAAAAACCGCCCTCCAATTATTGACATAATCATTGCCGTGGCGGTCATGCTTACCACGTACGGTGCCTGGAGATATTTTAGCGCTGTAAGTTTGCAGATCATAAAGCCCATCTCAAGCGCCCCACGCCCAAAGAGAATCTTTTTAGCTTTCATTATCTTGGAAACGCTATCTTCTTTTCTTACCGCAAACGGTAAAATAAGTAACGCTGCAAAAAGCGTCATTAAAAATGACGCCATAAGCGGATTCAGCCTCTGCGCTGCAAGCCTGTCAAAGCAGTGGTTTAAACTGAAAAAGAATGAGGCCAGAATAGCGATAAAGATGCCTTTTCTGTTAGCCTTTTTTGCCGTGCCCTCCTGGCCACGGTAAAGATAAAGTCCTCCTGCAGTTACAGCCAGAAGTCCAAAAATACCGTATGGAGTAAGCGGGTCACCTGTAATTAGTGGTGAGGTAACCATTAAAAATACAGGTGCAAGTGCCAGAAAGGGCACAACCAGTGAAATATCACTGAGTGTTAAGGCCTGCATTCTTGTCCATTCTGCGCAGCTGTCACTTAAACTTCTAAGCACAATTATAAAAAGCGCAGCCGAGCTTATATCGAAGACATTCATGCCGGCAAAGTAAGCTATGATAAGAGCTACCAGATAAAAAGGCAGTGCAAAAGCAAAAGAACCAAAGGTATTAAGAGTTCCATCAAGTTTAAAGGTAATTTTTTTACTGGTAAGATCGCGGGCTGACGCAAAAGCTGCTGCAATAAAAGCTGCTACGACACCCAAATCTTGATTCTCCCTTGTAACTATTTCGGAAAAGCTGCGTTATATACCTGAGATGGTATAAGCTTACAGAAATTATGGCTACAGATAAAAATCTTCTTCCCAGACCGGAAGTAAATCAATTCTTTCAAAGCGCTTTTTATTCCAAACGGGCAGCATCTCTTCACAGAGCTTTATAATTTCCTCAACTGTCATCTCGGGAGGAAGAGAGATAAAATCAGGCGCATCCGGTAAATCCAGAAAGCCCTCGGAATCATTATTACCCTGATTTGCAGTATTCTTTGAGTCGTTCATACAGATCCAGTCTATCATATTTTTCACAGAGCTGTCGAAAGGTGCTCTCTGCTATATTTCCGAGCTTGAGTAGTTCTATAACGTCAACTACATCTTTACCTTCGCGGTGTTTCTGGCGCTGCTTTAAGGCATGAAGCTTAAGTGCTAGCATGTGGCGTATACTGGGGATCTTAACTTTACAGCATCCAAAATCAGAAATACCGGCTTCACTTAAAAGTTGCGCAAATACATTCGGCTCAACAAACATAAGATCAACTGGCCAGGCAACCAGAGCAGCGGGCTTAAAACGGGCAAAAACCTCATGAGTTTGAACCTGCTTGTAACCCAGATCTGACACTAACTTAATCCAAAACTCTTTATCGCTCTTAGAAACAATAAGATCCAGATCACCAGTCTGGCGGGAAAATCCAAGAGCATTAAGAGCGTGTCCGCCTATTACCAAAAAATCCACACCAGCAGTGTGTGCGTGCGAATTAATTTGTTCTAAAATTTTCATTTTTCAATCGTTCCAACATAATTATTGGCGGCCCCTCTCAGGATAATTTAGCGAGCCAGTAATCATAGGTATCCTTTAACGACTGCTCAAGCGGGATCTCAGGCCGCCAGCCAAGCTCTTTTTCAGCCAGCTTAAAACTACCGTACAGCACCGGGGTTTCGGATGGACGCATGCGGTCGGGATCCTGTTTAAGCTCCACCTTGAGACCGGAGATCTCAAGCAACTTATCAAGAATTTCTTTTATTGAAACCGCACGGCCGCTACAGAGGTTATATACCCCCCTGCCCTTTAAAGCTGCCAATCTATAGGCCCGCACGATATCGCGCACATCGGTAAAATCGCGCCGCGCCTCGAGATTCCCGATTTTCATCTCTGCAGCCCGTTTTCCCAGTGATATTTCGGCAAGCTGCCTGGCAAAACTGGAAACTACAAAATCGCTCCTTTGAGCAGGCCCGATATGATTAAAGGCTCTTACAATTACAGAAGGAGGATCCCCCGGATGACTAAAGCGGTGCACAACCATCTCAGCCATAGCCTTACTCATACTGTAATTTTCAGCGGGCTTAAGCGGCGCACCCTCACGGAGCGGGAGTTCCTTTTCACTTACCCGGCCATAAACCTGTGAAGAGCTTATAACCAGAATTTTTGTCTTATTTAGCCCCAGCTCTTTACAGGCACTAAAAAGATTATACACTCCAAGAACATTAACCTTGACGGTAAGAGATACATCACGCGCGGCATCCGGCACAAAGGAAATTCCAGCAAGATTATAGATTACATCCGGCTTAACCGTGGCTAATACTTCACGGCACTGGTCAATATCGCTTATATCAAGTAGAGCGCTTTCACACTCTAATTTAACAGAATCTGCCGGAAGCAGCGTCGCTGTTACCTGGTCCCCCTGATCTAAAAGATGGGGAACAAGATGAGTTCCGGCAAAACCTGCTGCTCCTGTTACCAGTGCTTTCATAATTTCTCTTGAGAAAATTTAGCTCCCGCCTGTTAGCCTCTCCCACTCGGCTGCCACAGCTTTTCTGACCAGTTCAAGCTGAAAAAGTCGCTTTTCAATAAACCCGCGCGTATTTGCCTCAACCCGTAGCTGCTCCTCTGGATATTCAAAATCAACTTCCAGCGACTTAATCAGTACGCCATCCTTTAAAGCTCTAAGAACCGGGATAAAAAGTGCCTCCCAGCTGTCTCCGTATTCTCCCTGATAGCCCGTAAAATATGTTACTGTCTCCCGACTTACAATTCTTGGCCCGAAAAAGAGATCGAAATAATGGCCGCATATCATATAACAGTACATATTTCCAAGCGTTTCGCTAAGCTGCTGAAAATCCGGGTACGATTCAATAGTTTTACGGGCCGGAATAACCATGCCGGCCTCTCCATTAAGAACGGGTCTGCATACATCCTTAAGTTTTTCTGCAAAGCCACGTTTTTCAATCTCGAAATAAGCAATTACCTTTTTCCCGCTATCACGTCCGGCTGAAAATGCTTCTCTGCGGGAAGCGCCAAGGGTACTGCCCTGCTGCTGCAGGATCTTTGCGCCGGCCTCTACAGCCCTTTCCTTAAAAGCAGAATTTGCTCCTGAATCAACCAGCAAAAGCTCTGCCCCGCTACTCACAAGCTCAGTAACTGAATTAAGCGCAAGCTCAGCCCGAACCTCTGCGGTTTTAGAACCTTCCGGGTAGTGTGTAGTAGAGACTACTACTATTTCTGAACAGATATTATCTTCCTGCATAACCAACTGCCGTACCTATAGATAATTCTCAATAATATAGTCGGCAAAAGGAAAACTGCAAGTAAATCCGGGGGAGACCGCGTTCAGCACGTGTACGCTCTTTGAATCGCCTTCAACCACAAAATCCTTTACAAGCTCTAAGCTGCGTTTATTTATAAGAGTGGCCCGAATGCCGGGGGTTGAATATTCAGTAAAGCCTTTTTCATCCAGCGCATCAACCAGTTCTAGCGCAAGCGAAATCATATGTTTTTTTGAGAATTTTTTTATCTCCTGAAAAGCAAGTGATCGGAAGTTAAATTTATTTGTGACAAACAGCTTGCCCTCAAGCACAAGCGACTGCACAAATTCATCAAGTGCCAGGTTTTCCAGAGCACGGTAATTTTCTCTCGACAGCACCGGTATGGCTGTAGGGCCAATTTTTATCGTACCGTCCACCATTTTTGTAAAGTGCACTCCCAGAAATGGATTCCTGAGATCGGGCACAGGGTAGATATTTGTCTTAATATCACTTTTATTTTTTGTGTATTTTAAATAAAGCCCCTTAAAAGGAATTACAGCATAATCCAGTCCGAAACCAAATTTACGGGCAATCCGGTCGCAATAAAGACCGGCGCAGTTTATAACTGTACCGGCTGAAAACGTACCGGAAGAGGTTTTGATGTTACCCCCTCTGCAATCGATAAAGGCTGTAGCAGTCTTTAGAGCAACGCCCAGTTTTAAAGCCCTCTCTTTAATTGCGCCACAGACAGCCAGCGGATCAATTGTCGCCGTAGCGGGTGAATAAAGAGCTTTTTCAAAGCTTTTGACCCGCGGTTCAATTTCTTTTGCTTCTTTAATGTCAATCAGCTCAACCTGTGCTCCGTTTTTATTTCCGCGCGCTTTAAGTTCATGCAGAGTTTTCAGTTCTTCTTCATTTTTTGCAACTACAAGTTTTCCGCACTCATTAAGCGGAAGATTATTTTCGCGGCAGAAAGTTTTCATTTCCTTAAGGCCACTTACAGAAAACCTGGCCTTAAGCGAATTGGCGCTGTAGTAAAACCCTGCATGCAGCACACCGCTGTTTCTACCGGACTGGTGTCTGGCAATATCTTTTTCTTTTTCTATTATAAGAACCAAAGCATTGGGGCGCTTTTTCTTTAACTTAAGAGCCAGCGCAAGTCCAATAATTCCGGCGCCTATAATAAGATAATCGTATGAGTGATTTTCGGAACTCACCTGTGCCCTTTAAATTACTGTTACGGGCGCTATCTTAGCCTTCAATTTAAAAGCTCTCAAGGCTATTCAGGCGTTTCGCCACTCGTTGGTAATATGAATATACGGAACAACCTTAAGTAATTCGGCTATACCCTCTTCGAGGGATACCTCTGCCTTATAGCCGAACTGTCCGATTTTATCGTATGAGACTGCGTAATCGCGCTTATCCTGGTCTTCTCCGACAGCGGCTTCGTGCAGGTAAAAATCAATCTGTTCACGCACCTTCTCGGCTACCTGCCGCTTGGTAAAGTTCATGCTGTTATCACCTACGTTAAAGGCCTCTCCGGCCATTTTATCGTAGTAATCGATAGCGGTGAGGTAGCTTCGGGCAGCATCGCGGCAGTGCAGGAATGTTCTTCTGAAGTGGCCTTCGTAGAGTATTATCTGTCTGGCGTGCACAGCCTGGTAGACGAAATCGTTTACCAACAGATCAAGTCGTAATCTGGGCGAGACTCCAAAGACAGTAGCAAATCTTAGAGCTACCCCACCGGCGTCTGTTATCATCTTTTCGGCTTCCCACTTTGTTGAGCCGTACAGTGTAAGCGGATCGATTGGGCTTTCCTCTGTGCAGATACCTTCAACCTTTCCGTAAGTAGATCCTGTTGAAGCAAAGATTAGTTTTTTTCCCCTTGCTGCTTCAACGATATTTCGGGTGCCTTCAACGTTAGTACTAATGGCCTTATCTCTATCTGCGGCGCAGGCGGGGTAACCGACTATTGCAGCAAGGTGTATAACCATGTCCTGTCCGGTTACTGCCTGGTTAACAACATCTCTACTGCGCACATCCCCGCCGATAATTTTAAGTTCAGGATGCGTAGCGAAGTGCAGTACCGGCTTTACGCCCCAGGTAAAGTTATCGAGTACGGTGACCTTATAACCTCGCCCCAGGAGCATCGGTACAAGCAGCGAGCCCAGGTAACCGGCCCCGCCTGTTACAAGAATTTTCATGGCGTTAGCCTTAAAGCGTTATCAGTGCATTGATTACGGATAATTAGATGAAAATAAGAGCCGGCCAGATCCTGCTTTCTTCACCCTGAAATTTGCCGTAAATTTTAGGGTGATGTGTACAAATACCAGTTCCTGGCACTACTGTTTAGCCCCCCACGCGCGTGGGGAAGACGTAGGGATTATCATAAGTGCAGAACCGCACTTGGAAACACCCCCACGCGCGTGGGGAAGACTTCGGGGCTAGCAACCGGGATAGTGTATCGGGGGAAACACCCCCACGCGCGTGGGGAAGACATATCGCTCTCTGATGTGCAGAGCTATGTGACAGAAACACCCCCACGCACGTGGGGAAGACTATGGACGAAATAGTAATTGAGTACGATCCACGGAAACACCCCCACGCACGTGGGGAAGACTATACTCCGAGTTGGAAAGTTACGTGTACGATAGAAACACCCCCACGCACGTGGGGAAGACTTCTATCCCAATAATATTGATATCGGGATACTGGAAACACCCCCACGCACGTGGGGAAGAGCTGATCGAGATAGGGCCCGAAAAAGACTTTGTAGAAACACCCCCACGCACGTGGGGAAGACACGTGGCAAGTCATAGACTTGCAGGAGCACGGAGAAACACCCCCACGCACGTGGGGAAGACCTTAAGATACCTGCAGGTAACTTATGAAATTCAGAAACACCCCCACGCACGTGGGGAAGACAACAACTAAAAGATATCCCAGTAGGCGTACCAAGAAACACCCCCACGCACGTGGGGAAGACTTTGAGTTTGATTCCGCTATAGAATATTTGATGGAAACACCCCCACGCACGTGGGGAAGACGTCTGCGTCAATTGTATCTTTAAACTGCTCATAGAAACACCCCCACGCACGTGGGGAAGACGCAAGGTATGTTGAGACTCAGAGAAAAGAGCTGGAAACACCCCCACGCACGTGGGGAAGACGTTTCCTCGGTTGGTGTATACACACTCTTATGAGAAACACCCCCACGCACGTGGGGAAGACTCTATCGCCGTAAGGTCCATAGTGATCCCTAAGAAACACCCCCACGCGCGTGGGGAAGACAAGACTATCTGGCATATAAGCATGTGCCAGATGGAAACACCCCCACGCGCGTGGGGAAGACGCCCTCGGTCGATTCCGAGTTCCGCGTGCCCCAGAAACACCCCCACGCGCGTGGGGAAGACTGCCGGAAAAATCATCGGTGAGTGTGTACCA
>RFHI01000111.1 GCA_003696425.1 Candidatus Dadabacteria bacterium
CCTGTCGGCACTGTTAAACGTGCCTTGGATCCTTGGGCAGATGCTCCCTCAGGAGGGAAGTACGAACTCCATTCCTGGACAAAATATGACACCTATGGCAATCCGCTCTGTACTACCACTGATCATTTAACGGGCCGAAACTATGATCCCTGTTTGTCGCCATCACACACTTTAATAACGTATGACGCTCAGGGGCTGCGGCCAGTAATTGTAGAAGACGAATTGGGGCTTAAGACAGTCAACACGTGGGATATATACGGAAGACTGGAAAAAGTTACTAAACCCTCTGGAGTTGTATCCAAAAAAGTATTTGATGAACTGGGTAGAGTCAAAGAAGAACGCCTAAACGGAACTCTACTGGCCAGTCACACTTATTCGGCTGATAGCAGGGTCACGTCAGACACAACAGTGCTTAATGCTGTTACCGGTGACAGCGCCACGACAGAAACCTATATGGACGGGCTTGGACGGGTAGTCTTTTCAAAAACAACCTATTCAGACCCTGCCATAAGCACTACCTGCTACGGCTCTGAATATGATCGTATTGGGCGAACCACATATTCCACTCAAACAATTCGCGATAAGCGCGGGGTCAAATGTGACGCGAAAACCTTTAACCCCCGCAGCTGGCAGGGTATAGAAACTGTATATGATAAATTTGGACGTATCGACCACACAGTTGCCGTAGACGGGACAGAGACAGATTTAGTTTATTCGACAAGCAAGATTGGCTTTTCTGGCTGCATAGGCTGCGAAGTCCTTACGGTGGAAACGCTTACTTCAAATCCGGGAAAGAAGGGACAAAGAATAATCGATAAATCATATGATATGCTGGGCAGCCTCCGTATCATCGAAGAACATCCGGACAGTGTACATACATATAAATCTAAAATTGATCATGACTATGGTGTGTACATTGACTCTTTAACCGATGCACTTGGAAACACCTCGTTCACTATAAAAAACTGGCTTGGCTACACTATTCTAGATTATTCTGTGGATAATGGCTCGTGGATATATGATTACGATGATAAGGGACAGGTAACATGGCAAATTGACGCCAAGGAAAACACCCAGCATATTTTTTATGATGCGGCCGGACATCTTGTTTGTAACAGCACTTCCGGGGCAGCAACAGCAGCAGACTGCGACTGTATGAATCAGGCTCTGGATCCTGCATCTTCCAATCAGACTGATTTGAACAAATTCGCTTCGCTGCAGGATGTCTGTTACTTCTATGACACGCAAAACGCACCTTCTGGTGCTACGAACTTCGATGCCGGCTCTCTTGTTAAAGTCGTCAGCCAGAGTGGTGTTACTGAAACTCACTATGATGAATACGGGAACGTAAAGACTCTGGATGAATGGATTTGTGTTCCGCTTTCCACAGATCCTAATGATCCACAGGTAAAGTGCTCAAAGTCCCACCAGGATTATACTTATGGCGCTGCCGGCCTGCTTCACAGCATGACGCTGGACGGTTCCACCGTAAGCTACAACTATGACGGGGCAGGACGAACTGTGGGCATATCTTTAAATGGCAAGGAACAGATCCGGTCTGTCCGGTACACAATGGATAATGGACCAAGCCTTGTAGACTCGTTTGAAATGCCACTTGACCAGACCAGATCACTTACCAGGAAGTTTTATTATTACGGGAACAGCAATCCTGAGCCGGGCTCCGGCCCAAGCTACCGCCTAAAGGGCATAAGCACCTATATCAATGAAGGCAAAATAATGACGCCGCTTTATTCATCCAGTTACACTGCGTATGACGTAGCCGGCAATATCATTTCTGTGGGCGAAACTGACGGCCAAAGTGGTAATACAACAACATCTACCTATAGCTATGATAACTTAAACCGTCTTATAGAGGCGGAGATTAACGATCCTGCTCTGGGTAAAAATGAGTGGATCCAGTTTGTGTATAATCCGATAGGCAATTTAACAGAACGCACATTAACAGTCTCCACGGCAAACACAGGGTCGCCTGGCGGCCCGCATATAAAAATCCGGCAAAATGGTACAAACAAGGGAGGGATGCGATGAAGTTTATAGCTGTGCTTATTAGTTTTAGTGTATCCTTTATCTTCCCGCAGTTTGCCCACAGTGAAGTGCAAACAAAAACAGTTAATTATACCTACGGGGGGACTACCGACCCGACGCTGCCGATGGCAGGACCGCATGCGCTGGTAGCCGATTCAAACGGCAACATATATCATTATGACCAAAATGGTAATATGACTAATGGTGCTGGCCTTGAAATAAGCTATGATAAGCGAAACCGGATTAGCACTATTAAGAAAAACGGAAGACTTGTAAGCCGCTTTGTATATGGTCCTGATGGCAGCAAGGCTGCAGAGATTCTTTACAGCTGCATAACTTCTCCGGGCAGCCCCTGCACCAGTTCTAATATCAGGCCGACTGGAATCAGGCGCTATTTTCAGGGAGGTATTGAGGAGCGCAGCGACCCCGGCTCTATTGTAAATCGCGTAATTTCACTTGGAATTGACGGTAACCGCGATATTGAAGTCCCGCTTGGCGGCAGTACAGCAGCAAAGAAATTTTACGTATATAACCACCTCGGTTCTGTTTCAAAGGTCCTTAACTCGCAGGGACGGGTAATTAGCAGCACAAAGTATTATCCTTATGGAACTGTGCGCTCCGGTAATGTGCCAGACGACAGCGAACGTCACGGTTTTAACGGTAATGAGTATGACCAGGAAACCGGTTTATACGACTACGGTGCACGCCACTACATGCCTGAAATAGGCCGCTTCATTATGGCTGACACTGTTATCCCCGATATCGAGAATCCGCAGAGCTGGAACAGGTATGCGTATGTGCGGAATAACCCCGTAAACAGAATTGATCCAAGTGGACATGCGGATGAGAAGAGCAGTACTGATAATACCTCTCAATACAGCGAAGATCACCCTTATACTCTCGATACTGTCACGGTAACTCCTGAGACGGCTGGGAAAACTACTATTAATTGGAGTTTGGTCCCTGGATGGCTTTGGTCTAGTTTATTATGGCACGCTGGCGGCGAAACCAGTGCAAAGGGAGAACGCGGCGAATTAAATTATGCCGAGGCCATGGCAAAATGGCTATGGCTAGATTTACCCACTGCCCCCCAAGAGACTCTTAATGATGTGGCTTTTCTACTTGGGGGAAAGAAAGGTGAACTGGCTGCTATGGCGCTCGGTCTAGTAGCCGGTGGTGAAGCGGGTGACGCAGAGAAGTCTGTCCCAGCAGCAAAATCAGTTGTCAAAAGATTAAAGGTACGGCACTTAAAAGTCTTTAGAAAGGCTTATAAAAAGCTTGCAGAGGAAGATCAGAAGTTAATCAGGGAAAGACTAACTCGTGTTCGCGCCGGCAATCTTGGTCAAATTAGGCGAGAAGGGAGAGTGTGGAGTTTAAAATGGAAGAACAGTACCCTACGAGTATATTTTCAACAAACGGGGAAAAATATGGAGCATATTATACTATTAGGAGTTTCGAAGTCAAAAACAAAGGCAGTTCAACAACGCGCCATTGAGGCGGCCAACAAGCTGTGGAAGGACCTGACCAAATGAGAAAATCATATTACTTAGGAGCTAACCATGTGTAAAGATAACAACCCTATTACTGATTATGAGCAGCTGTTAGACGAGGAATTAAAGGACCCATCAACAGCAGCTTCTCATATTCAAAGTGCTATTAATGACACAACAAGCCCCACACAAAGCCGACAAATTTTAATTACAATTGAGGACGTCGCTAGAGCAAAAGGCTTGTCCTGGGAACAACTAAGGGAAAAGGCCGGCTTTTCTAAGAAGGACTTAACCGATATTATCAGTGAGATTAGATCTATGACAATAATTGAACTTGCTAGGATCTTGGATGCTCTCGATATGAAAATGGTAATACAGCCGGGCGTTGAAGGAGACGATCGGCTGTCCACCGCACTATTTCCCAAACAACTAAGGCAACCTGACAAGGAGTGAGCTCACGCTCATGCCAAACGACCGACTTAAAGACAGCCCCCGGTGGTACTACCGCGTACCCTTGGTGCCAGACAACATCTTTTCCGCTTTACCGAAAATCCTTATGTCAGTGTGGCACCAAGGCTGGGCCGGCAAATCGCATCGAAGCTGTATCTTTTTTGAGGGGTTCGATCCCCCTCAGCATTACCATTTAGGATAATCCGGTTTTCTTTTGCTTACTTTTCTTTTTCCCAAAAGAAAAGTAAGTGGAGCTGAGGGGGATCGAACCCCTGACCTCAGGAATGCAAATCCTGCGCTCTCCCAGCTGAGCTACTGGCCCGTAGTTAATTTCGTAAGCTCACCATCGGGTGAGATCGCGAAATTAACAAGTCCTCCGTAGCCTTCTTACTAAACTCACTCCAAACAACCAAAATCAACACGGCGAAGGAGGACACATATAACCCTATAAGACCAGCCCTCGTTAGAACGCACGGCCGGGTCGCATGC
>RFHI01000112.1 GCA_003696425.1 Candidatus Dadabacteria bacterium
AGTTTTCCCCTTTTTCTTTCCCTTTTTATTTCTCACTTTCTGCTTTTTTCCCTCCTGGAAGCCCTCTTCCACCGGAGAGCTTCTGGAGCCCCCCTCCAGAATCTTCTTGCTTCGGGGTAAGGGAATTTCTAAAATCAAAAATGTAAACATTAATGAGGATTATGAGCTATGAGTAAAAGCTATGATATTCCAGAGAGAGTGTTGGAGCGGGCCTACATAAAACCTGGGGACTACAATGAGCTATATGAGGAATCGATCTCTAATCCCGATAAGTTTTGGGGCCGGCTGGCAGAGGAGTTTATTAGCTGGGAGCAAAAGTGGGATAAGGTAAGTGACTGTGATTACAGCAAGGCACAGGTGCGCTGGTTCGAAGGCGCAAAGCTAAGTGTTTGTTATAACTGTTTGGATCGTCACCTTGAAACCCGCGGGGATAAAACCGCTATTATCTGGGAAGGTAACGAACCCGGTGAAGTAAAATCCTATACCTACCGTGACCTGCACAGAGAAGTATGTCGCTTTGCTAACCTGTTAAAAGCACAGGGTGTTAAACGTGGAGACAGAGTAGCCATTTACCTGCCTATGATACCTGAGCTGGCTATCTCAATGCTGGCCTGCGCGCGTATCGGCGCAATCCATTCAGTAATATTCGGAGGTTTTTCGGCTGATTCAATTAGAGACCGTATACTGGACTCAACCTGTAAGCTTGTAATTACCGCTAATCAGGGATTAAGGGCAAATAAGAAAATTCCACTTAAAGATACCGTTGATCGCGCCGTAGATGGACTTGATTGCGTCGAAAAAGTGCTGGTCTGCAGACGCACCGATGCAGATGTTACTATGAAAGAAGGGCGTGATCTGTGGATAGAAGAACAATTACAAAATATGTCTGCAGAATGCCCATGTGAAATTATGGATGCTGAAGATCCCCTGTTTATTCTTTACACCTCAGGCTCAACCGGAAAGCCTAAGGGCGTATTGCATACCCAGGGAGGATATCTACTGTATACCAGCGTTACTCATAAATATGTCTTTGATTATCATGAAGAAGATGTTTACTTCTGTGCCGCTGACATCGGCTGGATTACAGGACATTCTTATATCGTTTACGGCCCGCTGTGTAACGGAGCTACAACTTTAATGTTCGAATCCATACCGACTTACCCTGATGCAGGCCGCTACTGGGATGTGGTTTCAAGACACAAGGTAAATATATTTTATACAGCTCCTACCGCCATCAGAGCCATAGCAAAAGAGGGCCGTGAATATGTAGATAAATATGATCTTAGTAGCTTAAGAATTCTGGGAACAGTCGGAGAGCCGATTAATGAAGATGCCTGGCTGTGGTACTACGAAGTTGTTGGTAAAAAACAATGCGCAATCGTCGATACCTGGTGGCAGACAGAAACCGGCGGGATCTTAATTACACCACTTCCAGGGGCTATACCGACTAAACCCGGCTCAGCAACAAAGCCCTTTTTTGGAATTAAGCCCTGCATAGTTGATTCTGATGGTAACCGCCTGGAGGGCAATAACGTTAGCGGGTATCTCTGTATTGAGCGTTCCTGGCCGGGACAGATGAGAACTGTTTATGGAGATCATCAGCGCTTCTTTGATACCTATTTCAGCCAGTATCCAGGATTGTATTTTACCGGTGACGCCGCCATGCGCGATCAGGACGGCTATTACTGGATTCGTGGCCGCGTGGACGATGTGCTGAACGTTTCAGGTCACAGACTGGGCACTGCTGAAATAGAAAGCGCAATAGTGCACTCAGGTGTAGTTGCCGAGGCTGCAGTTGTAGGTATGCCCCATGATATTAAAGGTACCGGTATTTATGCCTACTGTGTCTTAAAAAACAAAGACTCAGGCGATGAAGAAGATCTGCAAAAGATAAAGGAAGCAGTAAGAGAGGTTATAGGGCCTATCGCAACTCCTGATTGTATTCAGTTTGTACCGGGACTTCCTAAAACGCGTTCGGGTAAGATTATGCGGAGAATCCTTCGTAAAATAGCTCGAGGAGATACAGAAGATCTTGGTGATACAACGACACTGGCAGACCCGAGTGTAGTCGATCAGATTATCGCAGGGTCAAAGACTGTTAAACGCTAAAAGGAAGAAACAGTACCCCTGTAAATCCTTTTTTAATTGCTGTTAAGGCTGGTGTTATTCCAGGCGACTAAGCTGGGATAATGGTATTGTGCCGTTGAGGTGAAAATTACTGTCATGGCTGATAACGACGGCGTCGGTGTGCTTTTCGAAGCATCACTTCCATTCCCTGAGTTAAAAGAGTGCTGCCAGGCCGGAGGCAGGCAGCTTAGTTTGGAGGGAAGTGAGTCCGGCCGCTGCAATATAGTGGTTTTCTCAACCTTTGGCCGGTAGGGTACTGTAATAAGTTCTGATTATTGCACTTATTTCTTTTATGCTGACTATGATGAGATAGAACCAGATCAAAAAAACGACCTAAGATACTGAAAGCATGCGCTCAAGCGCCTGCTTGGCTCGAGTTCTAATCGGCTCGGGAACGTCAATTTCAACCTGGTTTTTCTCCAGAGCCTCAAGAGTATCCTCAAGAGTAATTTGATTCATATGCGGACAGCGTACACTGCACAGCCTCAGTATGTCTTTATCCGGATTTTCGGCAATGATGTTATCTCCCATGCTGCACTCGGTAAGGAGTAGAAAATGGGGCGCAGTGGATTCCTTTACGTGTTGTATCATACGTGAAGTGCTCTGTGAAAAGTCAGCAGCTTCTACTACCTCCGGACGACATTCAGGATGCGCCAATACCTCCACTTTTGGAAACTGCTTTCTAACGGAGGTAACATCTTCCACTGTAAATTGTTCATGAACTTCACACCTGCCGGCCCAGCCGATCATTGAAACATCATCCGGGTAAACAATTGATTCACTTTCCAAATCCTCAGGCCCAAATATCCAGATCTTTCTACCGGTCTCGGCAGCAACATTTTTAGCAAGATATTCGTCTGGCAAAAATATAATAAGATCTGCATCAATTGATTTTACAAGTCTGGCAGCATTGCTGGAAGTGCAGCAGTAATCACTTTCTGCTTTTACATCAGCATATGTGTTAACATAGGAAACGACTGGTGCGCCGGGGAAGAGCTCTTTTAAGCGCCTGACATCATCAGCAGTTATAGCAGCTGCCAGAGAACAGCCAGCTTCTTTTGACGGTAAAAGGACAGTTTTGTCAGGGTTTAGAATTTTAGCAGTTTCAGCCATAAAGCGTACGCCGCAAAATACTATCGGATCACAATTCGTTTCAGCGGCTTTTCGGGCCAGTTCAAGAGAATCACCGACATAATCAGGAATTGAATAAAAAAGAGCCGGCTCCATGTAATTATGACCCAGAATTACCGCTCCTCGTTCATGCTTTAGCCTGTTAATCTTCCAGGCCAGCTCAGCTTTGTAATCAATTTCAAAATCAGGGATTATGCCTTTAAGCCTGGCACGCAAAATTTCACGAGTTTTATCCAGACTGGCATCAGCCGGAATTGCCATTATCGCTCTCCCAAGTATCTATAACCAGAACTGTATCATCATAACATTTTTTTAAGTAGCACAACAGGGAAGCTAAAACCGCGCGACAATATCAAGCGCCTGTTTTCGCAGCGAACTGAGATCCGCAGACTCCTTCTCTTCTGGTCTATACAGTAATATATCAACAGTATCAAGAAACGATTGCACCGCAAAAACCAGGTCGCGATCTGCTACTCTTTGCATAAGATACATACGCAATTCATCGCGGGTAGCTCCGCGGGTATCCTCCCCAAGTTTAAAATAGAGAAAGTTTTTAAAGGTTGACGCCAGATCCTCTAAAGTCCGGGAGTTTCTAATCGCTCGAATTAACTCCTGTTCCGGGCGGGCCTTTTTAACCCACTCTCGGACAAAATATGCCAGCACGGCAAGGGCAACTATCACTGTAAATACCATAAGCGTAAGTGATAGACTAACTGAGTTCCCAATTCTTTCCAGTAGCCCCGGTTCGTTGTAACGTAAGCCGGGCTGTGTAGGTGAATCTGTTACTGGTTTTTGGGGCACAGCAACAGTTGGAGCAGACATTAAATTTTGTCCGGTAACAGTGAGTTCGATTGGATCACTTGCAGTTATTTCATAATCATCGGTTTCAGGATTAAAGTAACCAATTCTTATGGCAGGTATTGTAATTTTTCCAGCTTTAAGCGGAATAAGTGTAAGTTTAATAGTTTTTTTTGAAATAAGCCTACCGGCACTTTCCTTTAACGAGCTCTTTGACGGTTCACGGTAAACCTTGAAATCACTGAGACCACTAAGCGGGATATTTTTTAACGGGTGAAGATTGGCGCTACTTTCAATGATAACTGTTAAATCAAGACTTTCTCCTGTTTGTAGTTCGGTTCGGGAGACTTCAGCTCTCATTTTTGTTTTGCCAACCAGCGGAACGGGTAGGTTCCATGTTGGGAAGTTATCCGGAAGCGGTGGAAGTGGCTTAATGTTAACTGTAGTTTTGTTTGAAATTATTTTAACAGGTTTAAGCCGGCCGGGATTAAAAAAATTATCGAAAAAATTATCGGAAAACGGGCCGAACTGACGCCTCGGACTCCTTACGCGTATATGAGCACTCACCCTTTTCTGATTAAGCGTGATTTTACCGGTTCTCAGAGGGAAAAGAGCAAATCTGGTTCTACTTATTTCGTAAAGTTTCCCATCTATATATTTTCTGGTGTTAATAGCCTGGCCAAATGATTCCTTCCAAAAACCGTCAAAACTAATGCTTTCAAATTGTGGTTGAACCAGTTCTTTACTGGTATAAAGATCCAGTGTTACAACTATCTGTTCTCCGAGATAGGCATCTTTTTTATCTACAGTTTGTCGCAAAAAAACATCCTGGCCGGGTAGCGATGCCTGTGAGCCAGAGCCTTTCTCTACTCTAATTTTGACGGGATCGGCTCTTAAAACTCTGCCATCTATCTCAATTTCCGCAGAAGGCGATGATAACAGGCCGGGTTTTTTAGGAATTAGTTGATAAACGTAAGTAATCTGTTGGGAAACCTGGCCGTTTATAATTTCCATCTTTGTTTGAGGGCCAACAAGCGTAAGATTAAAATCATCACCGCCCGATAAGAGCGGATACTGGGCTGAAGTTGTGCCATTGATGGTAACATACATCATAAAATCATCGTTAAGAGTGCCGCTGGTTGGTTCAACCTTAAGAGAAAGTGTAACGGAGTCAGCCCAGAGTGAGCCTGCAAGTATGAATATTGCCGCAAACAGAATTGCTGTTTTTCTGAACTTTACCATGTTTGCCCGTTTTTTGTTTGTTGACTATTTGTGTCCTTCTGAAAAAGAATAGGCGATTCCGGCAAAGAATCAAGCCAGATTCTGGCCTCCATTTCTGATGGTGTTTGGTTTGAATCTCTACTAGTATGCGGCTGGCTTTGTGTCAAATCTTTTTTACCTGCCAGCTCGCTTGAATTGTCGTGGCCACTTTGCTGCCTGTCTCTATCGGCAGACTCTTTTCGCTTATCCTGAGTATTTGAATTAGATTTGGAAGTTTCTCTCTTTTTATTCTGTTTTTCGACTTTTTGTCTTTGCTCTTTTTTACTCTGTGCTGATTTTTTGCTCTGCTTTTTCTTTGTACTCATGCCAGACTTTGACTCTTTTTTTTGCTGTTTATTACCACTTTGTTGTTTCTTTTTTTTATCTCTCTTTTGCTCGTGTTTTTTTTGTTGCTTACGCAGGAGTTTTTCTGCCAGATGTAAATTCGCCAGGGTTTTTTTGTCGCCAGGCTTTATTCTAAGCGCATTTTTGTAGTGT
Organism: Candidatus Dadabacteria bacterium; assembly: GCA_003696425.1. Taxonomy (GTDB): domain Bacteria; phylum Bdellovibrionota_C; class UBA2361; order UBA2361; family J046; genus J046. Next base: position 5,815 of record RFHI01000112.1, read on the forward strand.
CCTATAGCTGACTGGTAATCCTGTAGCATAAACTCTGAATTGCCAAGATCGTATAACGCATTAAATTTTTCGCGACCACTTTTAGCAAGTTCATTTAACTTGCTGAAGACGTTTTTTGCAGCAGCAAATTTTCCAAGCTTGTAATAAGTACTTCCCAGCGCCTGCAGCACCCTGCGGTCATCAGGGTTATCATGATAGTAACTGCTGAAACCCTTAAGGGCTTTCTGGTAATCACCCTGCTGATATGCTTTGTAGGAGTCATGAAGCGACGGAATTTCTTCAGAAAAAACCGGCCGAGGTGGTAGAGCTATAGATATTATCAAGGTAAATATGACCGGTGATAGCCTAAAATATTTTCCTGTAATAAGCAGCAAAAAGGCCAAAAATGCAAGTAAGGGGCCCAACTCGTTGTACGATCTTACTTCAGATACGTGTTCTTTGTTAAGAGAGCTGCTGGTTTTTAAGCTGCTAAAGATTGCAGCTATATCAGCTTGATCAAAGGTTGCCTGGACGTATTTTCCGCCACTTTTAACAGCCAGACTTTCCAGATTCTTGCGATTTAGTCTTGTTAATACTACATTACCCTGCGGGTCGCGTAAGAAGTGTCCATCCTGAAGTATAACTGGTGTACCCTGGGATGTGCCGACTCCCACCGTATATACTTTGATTTTATGTTCACTAACAACCTGATAAGCATCATTTAAGTCAAAAGCGAGATCTTCACCATCAGAAAATAGAATGGCTACAGGATTAATAGCCTCTGTGCGTCCAAGGGCCTCTGCTGCTGTTTTTATGGCTGCATTTATAGCTGAACCCTGTGCCGTAATAAGCCTTGGCGAAAGAGTGTTAACGTAAGTTTCAATAATATCATAGTCGGAAGTTAGCGGACAGAAAACGTAACTTCTGCCTGAGAAAACGATCAGAACAATTCTATCTCCAGGACTGTTCGTCCTAATGTAGCGTAGCAGATCAATAATTTTATGTTTTACGAACTCCATCCGGTTAGGTTTAATATCAGCAGCGAGCATACTGCGGCTTATATCGACAATTAAAGCGATATCACGACCGCTATCTGGAACTTTGACTTCTCTGTATCCGTTATAGGGCCTGGCCAACGCCAGGATCATCAGTGTAAGGGTAGTCATAGAGATCGAAAGCGTTATTATGCTCTTTTTATTTTCTACTCCGAAGCTAAGCCGAATTTTATCAAGGTAACGCGCGCGATAAAAAAGGAAGACACCAAGAAGTGCCAAAAATGGGACGGCCCACAGTGCTGCTGGATTTAAAAAAGCAAACTCCCGTATCTCCATCAGGGGAACAAGCAAAAAACAGTATAACTTAAAAAC
>RFHI01000113.1 GCA_003696425.1 Candidatus Dadabacteria bacterium
TCTGTCGCCTTACTTTGTAACTAACCCTGACAGGATGGAAGTTGAGCTTGAGAATCCGGTAATTCTGATTCATGAAAAGAAGATCTCCAACATGAAGGATCTTCTTCCGGTTCTTGAGCAGGTTGCCAAGTCCGGTAAGCCACTTCTGATTATTGCAGAAGACGTCGAAGGTGAAGCTCTGGCAACTCTTGTTGTTAACAAGATCCGCGGAACACTTAATGCCTGTGCTGTTAAAGCTCCGGGCTTTGGTGACAGAAGAAAAGCTATGCTTGAAGACATAGCTATTCTCACAGGTGGTAAGTGCTTCACAGAGGACCTTGGCATCAAGCTTGAGAGTGTAACACTCAGCGACCTCGGTTCTGCTAAGAGAGTAACCATCTCTAAAGACACTACCACAATCATAGATGGAGCTGGCGCTCAGAAAGACATTGAAGCCCGCGTAAATCAGATTCGCAATCAGATTGAGGAGACAACATCTGATTACGATCGCGAAAAGCTTCAAGAGCGTTTGGCTAAACTCGTTGGTGGTGTTGCAGTAATTAACGTTGGAGCTGCCACCGAGGTTGAGATGAAAGAGAAGAAAGCTCGCGTAGAAGATGCTCTGCACGCTACCCGTGCCGCCGTTGAGGAAGGTATTGTTCCAGGCGGTGGGGTTGCACTGCTAAGAGCAATCTCTGCGCTTGACAACCTCAAGCTTGACAACGAAGAACAGATGTTTGGTGTTAAGATTGTACGGAACGCTCTTGAAGCACCGCTTCGCACGATTGCTGCCAACGCTGGTGCTGAGCCGGCTGTGGTTGTCGATCGCGTTCGCAACGAAAAGGGCTCGTTTGGTTATAACGCCGCCACAAACACCTTTGAGGATCTGCTAAAGGCTGGAATTATCGATCCGACCAAGGTAGTGCGGACGGCTCTTCAGAACGCTGCCTCTGTTGCGGGGCTGATGCTGACAACAGAAGCAGTAATTGCTGATAAGCCCAAGGAAGAGCAGGCTGCTGCAGGCGGTATGCCCGGCGGCGGAATGGGCGGAATGGGCGGAATGATGTAAGCCTGTTTTAGTCCGTTAAAAACCCCTGCTGGCCTTTGTGCCGGTAGGGGTTTTTTGTTGCAATAAGGTCAATTTTGTTATATCGCTCTAAGCTGATCATTAATTTTATAACATTGACTGACAAAGTTTCCACTTATGAACCATCTTGATCACGTTGCCTTTGCAGTTTTGGATCTTGACCAGTCAATTGATTTTTACGAAAAAAACTTCGGCTTCAAACTTGAATACCGTGAAAAGCTTGAGTCCCAGGGCGTTGAGCTTGCTTTTCTTGCACTGTCCAATACCAAAATTGAGCTGCTTGCTGCGCTGGATGAAGAGTCTGTTCTAAACAAGTTTTTAAAAAAACGCGGACCGGGACTGCATCACGTTTGTTACCGAGTAGATAATATAAATTATGAACTGAGCCGTCTTAGGCACTCAGGTTTTAAGTTAATCGATACAGAGCCGCGTCCTGGTGCTCATAATACCCTGATAGCCTTTATTCATCCTGAATCTACTGGCGGAGTTTTAACAGAGCTGTGCGAATATCAAGCTATCTAATTTATTTCAGAATATGCAGCCTTACCATCAAGCTCTAGCAGCTTGTAGCACTGAACCCAGCTTAATCTACCCTCTTTAAACATTTTAAGCAGAGATTCTATCTCTTCATCACTAACAGGTTTTTCAGAGAGATAGCGCAAACAATACACATCCACCTGATCTCTTAAGCTGTTTTCACCCAAAACCCGTGCCCCGCGGTTTGCTACTGCATAGAGATTGAGATTTCCTGAGCGCTGCGGAGCTCCAGGAACACCTTCAGAACAAACATACACATCAATGCCCTTTACCGTCTTTGAAGCTATCTTGTTAAATTTTAAATCACCTGAAGATACAAACAGCTCCTGGACATTTTTTGGCTCATCAGCTACCCCTTCTCCTGAAGACACTTTAGCTGTCCTGTCTGCCACAGCACGGGCAAATTCCATGGTGCTTAAACTTCCTCCCAAATCAGCAGTAGTCAGCCCCTCTTTAAAACACTCAAAAAGGGCATTTTCTATTGCAGTTGCGTAGGAATTAAGCCCAAGATGGACAAGCATCATCAGGGCCGAACGCAGAAGCGCTGTTGGGTTTGCAATTCCTTTTCCGGCGATATCGGGGGCAGAACCGTGTACAGCCTCAAAAACCGCCACACCGTTACCTATATTTCCGGATGGTGCTACTCCCAGTCCGCCAATCAGGCCGGCACACAGATCGCTTAAGATATCACCATAAAGATTCGGCATTACCAGCAACCTAAACTGCTCCGGCCGTGAGACCAGCTGCATACAGGCGTTATCAACCAGCATATTTTCAGCTTCAATTCCCGGATACTCCTCTCTCACCCGGTTGAAAACTTCAAGAAAAAGACCGTCTGATAGCTTATGAATATTGGCTTTATGCACACAGGTAATCTTTGATATTTGCTGGCGGCGCGCATATTCAAAAGCAAAGCGGATGCACCTCTCACTTCCTACTCTGGTTATCAGTTTTAATGACTCGGCCACATTTGCCGACTGCATGTACTCAGTACCGCTATAAGTGTCTTCAATATTCTCTCTAATGGTTACCAGATTAACGTTGCTGAATCTTGTATTAAGTCCAGGAAGCGATCGGGCCGGGCGTACATTTGCATAAAGACCGAGACTTTTTCTAATAGCGACATTGACGCTCTGATGACCTGTACCAGATGGCGTGGTAGTAGGTCCTTTTAGGGCAATGCGATACTGTTTAATTAAATCTATCGTCTCCTCAGGAATACCGGAGGGGCATCTCTCTTTTACACTGATACCGGCTTCTGCAACCTGCCATTCTACAGGAACGTCTGCTTCAGACAGTATCAGTTTTACTGCTTCACTAATTTCAGGTCCAATACCATCGCCCGGAATCAGTACTGCTTTAATGCCAGCCATAAAAGTTTATCACCCTCAAACAAGTCTCTTTTAAAACCAGCATGCAATTACCACACAGTTCTAATACTTGCCAGCTCCGGGGCTCGGGTAAAAGAAGCTCTCTTAAGCCGGCAGATAAAAACAACTCCTAACGAGTTCTTAACAATATTTTTCTTCTTTTGTTTTCAGCCACTTAGGCGGCAAGTTGGATAGCTCTTAAAGGAGTGCTAGAATTGCTACGGTTGAAGAGAGGTTAAAAGGCTTAAGGAGTTTAAATGAATAAGCTAAAAGTGGTATCGCTGGCAATCGTAAGTTTTTCCCTTACAACATTTTCTGTTGCGCGTGCAGAGATCGGTACGTCGACTCCACAGGAGCCCGTTTCGCAGTGTTCTGAGCTGATAAAGGAGTGCTTTGTAAGCTCGGATACTGAACGGACAAATTGCTTTTACTCTTCTGCTACTCATCCTTTTTGTGAGGGGACAGCACTTGGAAAGCTGGCATTTAAGCGCTGGGCAATGTCACCTGACAGAAGTTCAGGCAAGCAGCCGCCACCTGCTTTGCTTGGCCCACAACTTGTTGACAAGAACTGTCTAATGAATTTCGACAATAGCTGGAGCTCAGCTCTTGTCAAAGGAGGATTAGGTCAAGCCAGAATTAAGTCGTTGGATCAAAAGCTGGAAAGTTGCCGGAAAGAAATATCAATTGAGCTGACAAGACCGTAGTCAGTAAGTTAATTGAAGTTGTTGTTAAATTAAACATTACGCTTTCACGTAGGGGGAAAGGTGTAGCCCCCCAGTAAATTATAGGGGTATTACTTACAAAACCGGTAAAATTGATTTACAGACCATCGTCACACAACATTAAAAATGCAGCACATATAATTGGCTTGGGTGAAGTAGTAGCCTTCCCAACTGAAACTGTGTATGGACTGGGAGCAGATGCTTTTAATGAACAGGCCGTTCAGAAAATATTCGGCCTTAAGGGCAGACCATCCTACAACCCGTTAATAGTACACCTGGCTGAAACCGATCAAATTGAAGAGGTAGCCTGGTTTCAGCGTGGTTCAAAAGTCCATGAAACCTTGAAGAAACTTTATCGATTCTGGCCGGGTCCTCTGTCGGTAGTGCTTCCGCGACACCCGCTTGTACCGGACTGTGTTACAGGTGGTTTAAATACTGTGGCTGTTAGGATACCCGCGCATCCCGTAGCGCGAGATTTTCTGAAAGCCTGTAACACTCCTATTGCTGCACCAAGTGCCAACAAATCTTCTTATATAAGCCCTACAACCGCAGAACACGTCTATGAGGAATTTGGAGAGAAGGTTGCCATTATTATTGATGGCGGAAAATGTGAAGTGGGCCTGGAGTCAACGGTTATTTCTATTGTTAATGATGTGCCAGTTATATTACGCCCCGGCTATATAACCAGAGAGCAGCTTGAAGATGCGCTTGGAGAGGTTAAACAGGTTAGCTATACTGTCCCCAGCAGGCCAGAATCCCCTGGAATGCTGAGTAAACACTATGCGCCAAAAACAAAGGTTGTTCTTAAGAAAAACATCGATCCAGGTAATCTGCCGAAAAAAATAGGCTTTATCTCGTTTGGCCCGGCCGGGTCAGGTGAGCCTGATATTCCACTTACTGTTCGTGATAATTTAAGTTCTTCCGGAGATCTTGAGGAAGTAGCAGAAAACCTTTACGATGCTCTCAGAAAACAGGACAAAATGGGCCTGGATTTAATCGTGGTAGACACATGTGATAAGACTGGCTTGGGTGCTGCCATAATGGACCGACTTACAAGAGCCTGTGCTGATTAATTCAGGTAATAAAAAATAACCAAAAAAATTTATGAACACATCATCAGACGAGAGTCCTATTTACGGTGTTAAGCTTAAAGAGTTGATTAGCCATGGAGATCAACGCGGTTTTTTTCGTGAGATTATCCGCAAAACTGATCCGTTCTTTATTCCCGATGGCTTTGCTCAGTGGAGCCACAGCAAGATGCAGAAAAATGTTGTAAAAGCCTGGCACTATCATCACGTTCAGTACGACTGGTGGTATGTTCCTATTGGTCAGATTGAGACTGTTCTGTTTGATAACCGCGAAGAGAGTCCTACCTATAAAACAAAAATGGTTTTTAAGATGGGAGATAGCAGTTTGGACCCTGAAACACGCGAGGTTTGCGTTGTAATACCCCCGGGTGTACTGCACGGTTGTAAAGTTTTAAGTGACGAAGCCCATCTTTTTTATATAACCAGTCAGACCTACGATCCTAATGAAGAGGGTCGCTTCCCGTATGATTCACCTGTGGTTTCCCACAACTGGGGTGAAGATGTAATAGTTGCAGATAACGATCGCCGTACATTTGTGCCTACATCCACACGCCGAAAGATCATGTGACGTAATGGCCCCCCAAGGTATCCTTGCCCCCCAAGGTATCAGTCACCCAGTGTAGATTAAATTCACTTAAAGCAGGGGCACTAATTTCCAGTTTTTAGGAAACTTTTGGGTTCAATCCGCGAGACCTTAATAGACAAACTTGTATTAA
>RFHI01000114.1 GCA_003696425.1 Candidatus Dadabacteria bacterium
CCCTTCGCGATATCAACTTCTTTTATCCCCCTGCTTAATAACTCTTTTTTAACCTTATCAGTAATGCCGGCAGATTATCCCGATACACAAATAAACTAATACAGATGGCCAGAACACCGGCACAGGCCGTAGACAATTTACTATATGCAACGATTCCTTTTGAGCGCAGCTCTTCAAGCTTTTCTTCGGTAGGCCACTCGGTTTTATCAGACACTATAGACATTTTCTAACTGAAAACATTATTTAAAAAGCAGGTCTGGATTAAAATCAGATGCAAAAAGGTCTACCAGCAGCCAAAACACCAGCGCAATAATTAACGGTATCAGCAACACCCTGAGGCTTTCCCAGGGCAACCACTCCTCAAGATCCACTATCCTTGCAGAAAGCCATCGTGACGGCAGTTCTGCTGCCAGAGTAATTGCTCCGGTTACCATCACCGTCAGGAATACAGAAAAAATTGCTGCGCCAATAATTGATATAAAATAGGCTATGGCCTGAGCAGGAGCAGCATTGTAAGAAAGCTCTACTGCTCTGGCTAAATACTCAAATGAGCCTGGTGAACTTAAAACGATTGTACCTGAAGTTACAAAACCAAGTAGCGTTACACTATGCACTTCCTGGGAACAACCAATTATATTCTGTAACAGCCTGGCAGAAATTGCTCCACTAAACATTATCGCGCTAATATATGAGAATAATAAAAAATATGTCATGGGCGGCACATTGCCCAGTATCGAGTAAATAAATATATGCAGAGCAGCTGCCAAAAACACAAAGACAATCGTTGGCCCCACAGCCACTCCTGCAATTAAGATAGAAACAAATCCTCCCATTCTGTTTTCGCCGTTAGCACATCTTAGCCGGTTAAAGCCCGCTGCATAAGAGAAACAAGAGCACCTGAGAAAGCCCTGAACATAACGTACATAAGAACAACAAAGGCCAATACTCGAACACTATAAGAGATAGCCGTATCACGAACGGTAGTTGCTGCCTGCAAAAAACTAACTAACAGGCTTGCCACAGTGATAGCCAACAGAATCGGAATGCCGACCAAATACAACGTGCGCAGCGCCTCTATTGAAATGTCATAAATCTGATTATCAAGCAAAAATTACTCCTTTTCTTTTATGTTAGATATATGCACCAATTAACCTCTCGGAGATCAGTGTCCAGCCGTCCACAGCCAAAAAAAGCAATATCTTAAGGGGCAGCGACACCACCAGCGGTGACATCTGTTGTATCCCAAGAGCCATAAGCACATTTACAACAAGTAAATCAATCACTACAAATGGTACAAGCAATATAAATCCTATTTTAAAAGCATCAGAAAGCTCAGATATTAAAAATGCTGAAACAATAACACCGAGGTTTTTATTTGCTGATTTTAACTCTTTATTAACATCCCCCCCGGAGGCCTTTTCTTTTGAAAGCCGGCTTGAAAGCTTCTGAATGCGCCCCAAGATTCTTTGATCGGTATGTTTGGCCATAAATGGCAGAAAAGTTTCCTCAATCGACTTAACATCGCGCGGCCCCTTAAGAGCAAGCAGCGTATTCAATCCGCCTGACTGTTCAACCTGAGGAGACATAACCAAAAGAGTAAGTGCCAGCGAAAGAGCCAGCATTACCAACCCAAATGTTAGCCCTTTAAGCCCTATCGCAAATCTAAAAATACTGAGCGTGGTCGCAATTTTTACAAAGCACGTAAAAAGCAAAACAGCCAGTATTCCTGTCATGTATTCAGGTAGTTCCATAGTTTAATATTTTAGAGATAAACAGTGGCTGGTGACCAGTCTATATTTTTGCCTACTTAAACGAAAAATCGTTTAGACTTAATAAGATAAACTGGAATAATATCAACACTCACAGGGTAGCCAAGTTATTTATATAACATTAATGGCAAAACGCCCCTGATAGACACACAACCTGGCTTCGCCAACTTTTTCATCATTTATAACAAGTTGCACCCGATCCGCCACTGGGATAGCAGTTTGCCATATAGCACCGACCTGTGACAGTTCGGCCGAAACTCCCGCAGGGATATTCTCTGTCCCCAACTCGATTGCAAGACGAGTAGTTCCCTCAGGAAGCGAACTGGGAGAGACGGGCCCCGTAACCACTTCCACACCAAACTTCCCATCTACTTCGCAGAGTCTGGCTGGAAGCCAGTCTGTACCCTCTGTTCTTAGCACTACTGTATCAGACACAGGAACCTCAAGATCAACTATAGTGCCAGACTTAAGATAATCTCCTAACATTGCCGGCGGAACTGCCAACTGTGCAATCCCTATTCTTACCAGCTTTTCCGCGTGCGGAAGCCGTGAGACAGACTGCACCTGCCTCCTCCAGAGTCCATCTAACCTTTCCACCAATACTCTGCCCAGCGCAAGCCAGAGCACTATTCTGTTACCATTAACTTCAATGGTCACCTTAACAGCTCCCGCTTCCCGAATTGCACGCGGATTTATCTCAGAATCAAACAAGACTACAGAAGATTCCGGGCCGCTCCACGTAATTGCCAGGCTTGATATAAACCTGCGTGCCAGATATTCCAGCACCACATCAGAAGCTTGACTGGAAGCCCCGGGTACCACTGCATCAAGTAACACCCTGGTTGATGAAGCATCCATAAAAAGTCCAAGGGGCTCGTCATCAACAGTTGCTGCAAAAGCAGTATCCAAGCCTGCCGGAGCAGACAGAACCGGTTTAGTTTCTCTTATTCTAACTTCAATTCCTAAAGAGTGCGCCAATGGCAACCATGAGGTGGCATAACCGGGAAACCACTTGGCCGGCTCACACCGTAAAAACCCCCGCGAAAGCCTGGCCTCCCATTCATCAACTTTGCGCAGATACTCTGTGGGATTCCACGGCTGCAAGGCTACCTCTTCTTGTGTCTCTTCTTGAGCCACTAGTTCTCTCCAGTAGAATTCTCAATATTCTCTAATCGACTCTCCAGCTCCGCAATCTCGGCATCTACGTCCTCAAGCCTTTCCCGCGCCATATTGATCGATTCGACAACTTCAGCTCTAGTGCCTTTTAGCATTTTCAGCTTCCTTCTGAGTGCCCTGTTAAAAGCATCAGCAACAATAATAGCAGTAGCTTCACTAATGACCGCTTCTCTGGAGCTATTTGAAGACGCCATTTCGTGTTCTACCTCAGCTATTTTTTTATCAATATCTGCTAGCTTTGATTCTCTTTTACCAAGTTCATCTAAAACCTGCTGGCGATATTCAACTGCTTGCCGCAGCTCATTCTCTAGAATACTACCTTTTTGTTCATCACCAGTATCTGCAGACATCGCCACAAATCTTTCACTCCTTTTTAGCCTCCTCTTTAGCCGCTAAATCCCCAAGCGCGCCTCTTAAAAAACTCCCTATAAGCGGCATACGAAGCTCGGGATCCTGTGCAGCAAGCTCCGCTGCGGCTTTACTAAGGGCTCCTCCATGCACGGCGTCACTTTCCAGATAAACACTGGCTTCATGCCCATCCAAAAGCGTAGCTACAGCAACAAGCGCTCTGTGCCTCGATGAAAGTGCCCTAAACCTTCTGATGTCCATAAAGTTTATCCTTCCAGTAGATTCCTCCGGTTACTTTCCTTTGTACCTTCACCAACTCCTATTTCCGGTAGCTTATCCTCAAAAATCTGCCGTGACTGCTGATAATATCCATACCAATATCCAACCACACCGCCAGCAAGAGTCAGTACAATCACAAAGCCTATCAGCGCTGCAACGATGCCGTTATAATCATCTTCAGGGACACGCCATCTGAACAGGAACGGCACCAGCGGTACTCGAACCACCCTACCATCCTTATACTCAGCCCCGACCACCTCTCCAGCAGAATCTTCGTCCGGAACTACATGGCTTGAAACGATCACATCTTCGGGGCTGGACAGACCAAGGCTGCTCGCTATCATCTTGGCGATTTCCTCATCGGAAACTGCATTTTCGCTTCGTTTCTGAATCACTACTGAAACGCCTGGGACCTTAGCCTCCTCGCTGGCCTCCCCAAGCACAACCCTGGCAGATACTATGCCCGGATAGTTTTCAAGCAGCTCTTCCAATTGCACAGCCTTCAGATGCTGAACTCTTAGCTTTTCTACTTCACGTGAGTTGGGAATTAATCCACGCTGCTCAACAAGCTCAGAGAACGTGGGTCTAGGATCCTGAGGTAGTCCCTTTCTGTTTAATAGCGCAACCGCATGACTATAGTTACGCTCCTCAACTGTGACCTTATATCTAGACTTCCCCCCACTTTCCTTAGTAGCCACGGCACTGATTCCATTCTCTCCCAGTACAGCAACGATCTGATTGGCCTGTTTTTGTGTAAGCCCCTCTGCTACAGGGACTCTACTGCAAGCCGTTGCAGCAAAAATAACCGTAAGCAGTAATAAGGAGCGCAAGACTTTAATCATATGCCGGCCACGTTTATTGCTCCCCTACATGAGCAATAAGCGAAACTAAAAATTCAACCTTACCGAATCGTATCCAATCGCCATGCTCCACTGTTTCAGAGTCTTCTATCCGACGATATTTTTTTTCACCGGCGCGCCGCACATATACACCTTCTTCGCTTAACAGATCTTGAACAAGCATTCCTCGTTCTTTACTTATCCTGACCATTGCATGTGGTGTCGACACGCTGGGATCATCCAGTATTAGATCATTACTCTTGAGACTTGTCGAGGTAACAAAAAACTGTCCTTCCCGTAGTTCAATTGCACTGCCTTCGGGGGATTCATAGCTTACCAGCCATCCGAATAAACGCCCTTTCACCCCTGGCTCAGCAGATTTAATTCGCTCCCTGGCGGGTTCCTTTCCACTGATACTGCCAGGCCTTGATCTAACAGCATCAGAACGAGCAGAGCCTTTTTTATCTGGCACAGCAGTAGACTCCTCCTTCACTACAGGCTCTGAAACATTGTCCGTTCTCTCAGGGGCGACTTTAGGCATTGTACTCGCATGCGGCGCAGGCTCATCCTGGGGCCTGGCAGGACCAGCGGGCTTTTTACCAAACGATAATCCTGAGGTTTTCCCTCGTCTGGGTCCCGACTCTATTTTGACCTGCGGTTTGGCTCTGGCTGGTTCATGTTCGGGAGGTGTCTCCTCTACGCTTGCATTAACCGGCGTAGACTCCTCTTCAGTTGCTGGTTTTGCTGAAGCCACTTGCTCCTGCGGCTCAGAAATTAGCTCATCAGCAGGCTGCGGTGCAGGCTCTTCCTCTCCAGTCAGGTCTTCCTCGACAGAAGCACTATCTTCCTCTTCGACCTCCACCTCTTCAATGAAGGCACTAAGGGGATCTTCAAATTCTTTTTCTTCATCAGACAGTACGTCTTTATCAGCCGTGTCTGGATCTTCTGCTGCTATCGGCGGTTTTTGCGGTGTGGTAATAGTTTTCTGCCTAACCCTTGGAATGCCTTGATCTTCTCCAGATGTTTGGCTAGTGCCACCATCAGCCTCGAGTGAAGCACCACACATTCTGCATCTTGTTGAAACAGCTGGAACAAGGCTACGACATGATGGGCATCGAACAAACGTAAGCTCTGTACTATCGGTAGACATATTCGGGCTCCTTTAATATAGAAACAAACCTATGTTAAAAACCTGCTTAAAATTGGCACTAACAAACTAATTAAAACACAAGCCGCCAAAAACAACACTAGCAACGTTAAGATCACAATAAATTTTCCCCCTGTGCCAGAATAGTAGTAGGCATTTCGCACACGCATTATCATACCTGTACCCCTTCTATCTCTTCTGCGGCGTTTGCTTTGAAGTGGCTGCATATCTGACAGAGTAGATGAGGTTTTTGACTGTCCCCAATCATTATCAATAACAGGTGCTTCATGAATTGATGAAAAAACTTCTGGTGAGCCATGCGAATCTATGTAGCTCTGTTCCTGCTCACTATTAAAACATATGCCTACAGTTATACCGCCTCCGAAGTTAAGCACCTTGGGAGTCCCGCGAATTTCCAGTGTATCTCCTCTTTTTAACACTCCGGTATCATGAGCAGTGCCGTTAGTACTAAAATCATTAACAGTAACCAGCCCTGTTTTCGTCAAATACAGTGAGCAATGTTTACGCGAGACATGTGGGGCTCCAAGCCACATATCACTGGATGGATCTCGACCAATCGTGATAGCCTCTCCAACCGGCAGGACTAACCGGGCCGGCCGGGCAACTTCTGAAGTAGATACTACAACCGGATAAGTCTCTGTACGGGATTCCGGACGAGCCTGATTTGTAGTACCCGATGGAGATTGTGAGATAACCGAATGAAGTTCTGCATCTGAGGTAATGCCATATATCACCACCTCTGCACCGAGCGCAATCGGAGCGCCTGCCTGAACGTCAACTCTACCGGATATTTGTTGCTGCTCGACAAAAGTACCGTTAGTCGAACCGAGATCCTCTATCCAAAACATTCCCGACTCATAACCCAGCCGTGCATGGCGTGCGGAAATATCAGCTGTGTCAAGCCTGAGCGCACACTCCCGTGAGCGCCCAATGTATATTGGCTGATCTGGTACAAAGGAAACTATTATTGGAGGCGCTCCAGCCACTACCACTGCCGGAAACCTGGGCGACGAAGTTGCGCAGGCCTGTCTAAGCACACGCACACCAGCCCGGTCAGGCGGCTCGGAATCTTTCAGAGTAAGATCAATATCAAGTGATGTTATTAAAACCTGTACGGGGCCAAGATCAAATGCGGCTTCTCCCTGATAGACCCCTTCAAATATATCGGGTAACTTAACCCCCTCACGCACCGGCACTGGCTTACAAATAAAGCTGCGTCCCAGCTGCCTGGTTATACGCAGCTGATAATCAAGCTCCCTCATGTCTTCAACAACCACATGAGCATAATCGGAAGCACCAATTAACGCTTGAGGCCTGCGTACAAATACAGTCTCGGGACGTGAGACTCCATCCTGAAATTTCAGTTCGAGCGCAAACATGAAAACGTGTAAATGTAAAATTCCAAAAAAAGATATGGCTCCCTGCTACTACGTTAGGCCAACCGATCAAGTAGCCATACCATCTGCAGCCTGAAAACTCCACGTAAGCGGATTTTTAGGCTACTATGTAAGAATATAAAAAAACTTCTAAAGATCCGGAAATGTGGATAACTGGAGCACAATTTTGCCGTGCTGCTATAACCCTGTTTCAGAACCCCCTTAAAATTGGCCATTAATTCTCAAAACGCTGGTTGCATTTTATTGTCAAAAACTTTTCCCCTCTGCTCCGCATCTAATGCTTATAATCTTTGGAGTCATTTTTGAAATAACTTGACCGTGGTCCGATTAGGGGTGAGGATAGCCCATGAATTTTATATTTTGTAACTAGTTTATAAACAGGCGCAATATGTCACAGCGAAAAATCCTAATAATTGATGATGATATGACCGCGCTTGATATCGTTGATTTTCTCTTTGAAGATAAGGGCTACGAAGTAGTGCGCAGAGCCGATGGTATCTCGGCTCTTGAATGTGTTGAGGAGGTCAATCCTGATGTCATTCTAATCGATCTGATGATGCCAAAAATGAATGGCCAGGAATGTGTGCGGCAAATCAGAAGTAAAGGGCTTTCTTTCCCAATTGTTGCATTTACGGCACTGGACGACCCCGAAGTTCATCAAGAAGCCTTGGACGCTGGCTGCAATCTGGTCCTTACCAAACCATGTAAACCGGCCATATTGGTCGAGCACATAGAAAAACTACTCGCTACCAATGTGAATTAAGCTTCCGAGGGGGCTGTTAGATTAAATGTGCAGGTCGAAAGTTCGAGCCCCAAATCGGGGACGAATCTATTGAAAGGTCCAAAGGTTATGAGACCTTTTGAAGAGATTCGTCCGCCATATCCACAATAGAGCGAATAGTCCCTTTGCCGGTTAGATTACTCAATCGTTCTCAAAGCGAAGAAAAACCTTTCCGATAATTATTTCATCACCATGGGAAAGCTCTATTTTCTGTCGTTCCTCCAGCCGCTGGCCTCTATTTACATATGTACCGTTTAAGCTTCCTATATCTTCAAGGGTGACAACTTCTCCAGCAACATTTATAACTGCATGTTTTCGGGAAACTTTTGCTTCAACATCCTCTTCTTCAAGATCAACCTCCGGGAATGAGCCGCTGTCAGGATCCCAGCGTCCGATCAGGTTGTTTCCAGGCTCAAGTTTAAATACACGCCCACTGGTTTCACCTCGGGTGACTACAAGTCTGGGGCCTTTAATATGCCCGCCAGTCTCAATTTCATCCTTGCTCATACGAGTACATGCACCACTTAATCCATAAAAAGCGACATTCAGCATAAGAGCGCTACAGAGAGCTGTCAATTTATTAGATTCCCATACTGGTGTAACGGCCGGAAAGGAGCTGATGCTCTTGCAACAGTTTAATATTATTGAACAAAAGTATCAGTGTTGTTTGCCCGCAATAGTCTGGATCCTTGCTCTTCTTTCCTGATTCTTATAATAATAGAGGATGTGGGGACCAATTATGTAAGTCGCGGATTCCCCTGTAGAAAGGTAGGCGAGCCCGAGAAATCTGCTGGCGCGGCTACCAAAGGCAAATTTTGGCTTTCGTGTTTGATTTTTTAACTTTAACCGAGGAACCACGACCGGATACTCAGGTGGATTTCTGTTTTTACTACAAGTTTGGGATTAATTATACGGGAAGGGTTAACTTATAATCATTGAAATTAACGTCATGACAGTTTCTCCTACAAATCATCCCGATATCCATTTTGAATCAGGGCGCGTGGTTCGCTTCCAGAGGCAAATTCTATGGACCGCCGAATGCTTATCAACTCGGTACATCCCGAGGAATGTAGGATCGCAATTATTGAAGGAACCAACCTCCTTGAACTTGAACTTGAGTCAGGCTCTGCCACAAAGTTAAAGGGCAACGTTTATAAAGCAAAGATCTCACGGATTGAGCCGAGCCTGCAGGCTGCCTTTTTGGATATAGGCACAGAGCGAAACGGGTTTTTGCAGATAAACGACATTCACCCCTCGTATTTCCGCGGGGATCCGAAGCACCTATCTAATTTTAGTGGCAAAGTAAACATTCAGGATGTACTTGAACCGGGGCAGGAGCTGGTTGTCCAGGTAGTAAAAGAAGAGCGGGAGCTAAAGGGAGCCACTCTTACAACATATATATCGTTACCGGGACGTTACGTTGTACTGATGCCTGGGAGCGACCGTGGGGGAGTTTCCCGCAAGATAGTAGATAGCGAACAGCGCGGGCGTTTGCGTAAGCTTGCAAATGAGCTTGAAATGCCTCTGGGCATAGGGCTGATTATTCGGACAGCCGGACTCGATCGTTCCCAGAGTGAGCTTTCGCGCGACCTGTCGCTACAGTTAAAACTTTGGGAGCGCATTGTTTCAGCTGCACAGGATGCCCCGTGTCCAACAGTGCTTTATCAGGAAAGTGACCTGGCGACCAGGGTAATAAGAGACTATTTTGCACCCGATATACGTGAAATCATTATAGATGATTCAGACACTTATAAGCGCGTAAAGGAATTTGTTGCTCAAGTTATGCCGCGTTACCGGTCGCGGGTTAAACTGTATGAGCACAAAGAGCCTATTTTCTCCCATTATAAAGTTGAAGAACAGGTCATCCAAACTTTTGATTCTGAAGTGAAACTTAAATCCGGTGGCGCCATAGTAATTGACGCTCTGGAGGCGCTGGTTGCAATTGATGTTAACTCCGCCAAAGCAACAGCTGGTGGTAGTATAGAGGAGACTGCTTACCGTACCAATCTTGAAGCAGCTGAAGAAATTGCCAGGCAGTTAAGGCTGCGTGACCTGGGCGGTCTGATAGTAATTGATTTTATTGATATGATTGATCGCCGTAATAGGGCTGCGGTCGAGAAACGTCTTCGGGAAGCAGTAAAATCTGATAAGGCCAGGATAGAAATTGGTCGATTTTCCAAGTTTGGATTATTGGAGATGTCGCGTCAGAGGCTACGCGCCTCGTTATCAAGTCAGAGCCATATGAAATGCCCGGCATGCCGTGGAGCCGGAAAGCTTAAGCGGCCACAGGTAGTAGCTCTGGAAGCACTCAGAAAAATTCAAAGCGCTGTAATCGTCGGTGGTGTAGGTGTTGTCAAAGCTCGCCTGTCTCCGGCTGCTGCTCTGTTTATGCTTAACAATAAGAAAGCAGAACTTGCAAAACTTGAAGAAGAGTACAAAGTACAGATTTATATTCTGGCGGATGGCAGAATGCGCTCTGATGAGTATCAGTTTGAAATGGAGAGCAAAAAATCTGACCGGATTCCAGCTACTCGCCAAACAGAGCTTGATTCCCAGCAAGAGGGTTATCACACTGAAGAAGAGGAAGAAGAAGGGGATGAGGATGACGATCGTTATCCGACTCATGAAAATGCGGGCGCTGATACGGACATTGAAGAGCATCAACCTGCAGAAGAAACCTCTGTTGAGGCGCATGAGGAAGCTGAAAGCGAGCCGGCGCAGAAGTCTTCAGCCATTCAGCCCTCTTGACAATCCCTTGAAATTACTTCAAGTTTGTTAAAGTTAATAAGTTTGCTCTGCTGCATAGGCCGTTCGGGTCTAACGCTGTTTTTACCAATTGTTAGGCCGCGTCTGTTCTGCTAATTTATTAAAAACTAAGAGGGTTTTTGGGATCATATGCTTAATAAACTCGGTTTAAAAAAAGATCTTTGCCGCCTGGCGCGTTTTGGAGCAAATATTTCAGATGCGCACAGCTGTCTTATCTTCCTCCCGTCTTCTCTCTTTAAAGACTCTGATGATGAAAATCGCGAGGACTTTCTTGAGCTGTGTGGATTTCACTCGCTTAGTAACGATGTAGTTAAAAACTGCCGCTTACCTCATAGCGGCGGGTTAATTGGTTGGGTAGCAAATCATGCTCGTTCCATTCACGTTTCTCCCTTTGAGCAGGACAGCCGTGTTCTTGGAATTTACAATCAGGATCAGAATCTTAAGAGTTTTATTGGTATACCTGTGCCTTTAAATTTTGGCAGCTCAAGGCATCTCAATCTTTCAGGAGTTATTGCCTGCGACAGTTGCAAGTCATTTGCTTTTTCTAAACTGCAGGTAAAGCTCATTGAAGATCTGGCCCGTGAAGTCAGCAATACTATCAAACTCACTATGCTGGCCAACCGCAAAGATGGACAGAAACAGTGCTGGCAGACATTTCTGGCACAGGCAAATGGACTTATCAATGAACTTGGGAAAAATTCAGTCGAAATTTTACGGATCTCTCCACAAAACCTTCGCAAGCTTGAAAGCACCCTGGGGACCAGTCAGTATGTTTCCTACATTGAGGAACTTCTCAATCTGATAAAGCAGGCTCTGCCCGCCCAGTTCCCCTATTACACGATGCCCTCCGGCGATCTGATTATCGTACTTGACAATATGATGACACGCTTTTATCAGAACCGGATTGAAGCTATCTGTGAACACCGGGCAGAGCCTGGGGCACAGTTAAAACTCTCTTTTTCTGTAAGTAATTTCAGGGCCAAACGTTTAAGGCGGGCCTCGCTGGAGGAATTAATTCTTGAGACTTTAAAGCCGCATTTATCTCAGGACGGAGTTATTTATGAGTACCGTAGGGCTTAGCGCATCAGCTGTCAGACCGTTTGATTTAAGATTTCCGAAAGATATCTTTTATTCAATCTGGTCGCAGGACATGGCAATGGATCTGGGGACTGCCAATACGCTTATTTATGTAAAAAACCGCGGGATTATTTTAAATGAGCCTTCGGTCGTTGCAGTTGATGAGGCCAGCGGCAAAGCAGTTGCCGTTGGGCATGCTGCCAAGAACATGTTCGGCAAAACTTCGCGCAAGGTGCGCTGCATCAGGCCGATGAAAGATGGAGTGATTGCAGATTTTGAAATGACCTCGCTTATGATTCAGCATATGCTCGGGCAGGTGCGCAATCGCTGGGCTATCTCTAAGCCGCGTATAGTAATCGGCGTACCATCCGGCATAACACAGGTGGAAAAACGTGCTGTCATAGATGCCGCGCTCTGCTGTGGCATTCGCGAAGTTATGCTGGTTGAAGAGCCGATGGCAGCGGCAATTGGAAGCGGCCTTCCGGTCAGTCAGGCTGTAGGAAATATGATTGTTGATATTGGCGGCGGCACGACTGAAGTTGCGATTATCAGCATGAACGGTACATTTTATTCGCACTCAATTCGGGTAGCAGGCGATGAGATGGATGAGGCCATTCAGCGTCACATTAAAAGGGTTTATGGGCTGCAGATCGGCATTTTTGAAGCTGAGCGTATAAAGCTGGTGATTGGTTCAGCTCTGGCGTTTGAAAGGCCCAGGACGGTGACAGTTTACGGGCGTGATATCAAGAGCGGTTTTCCGCAGCAGATAGAAGTTCCGGATGATATTATCCGTGAGGCTTTGCATGAGCCGATTTCAGCCATAATAGATTCAGTTATGACAGCGCTTGAGCAGACCAGTGCTGAGATTGCCCAGGATATTATCTCGCGTGGTATTTACCTGGCGGGTGGTGGTGCGCTCCTTCGCGGGCTAAGTGAAAGGCTGCAGCGTGAGACCGGCATACCCTTTCGGCGCGCGCGCGATCCTTTAAGCTGCGTCGTACGCGGTGTGGGCCAGATAGTTGATAACCTGCGCCAGATGCGCGAGCTGTGTATCTGCTGAGGGGTGGCGAAAAGCTCTTAATCCTCTTTAATTTACTTAAACAAAAACTGTTAGGTTTGCAATAAGTTAAGCTGGGGGCGCTTTGCTTTCAAAAGCCGCCATGCACCTGTCGTTGCCAACCTGCTCAATTTTTTCAGGCATGAAGATCCCTTTATCAGCTGAACAATCTGCAATTATCTACAACGTTGGTAGCCCTTCTCTTCAATGTTCAAGCAATAATAGGGCGAGTATAGCTGTCAATCATGGGGTGCAAAGGACAATTGCGGAGTTTCAACTAGAATCCTTCATAAAGCACTTTAACACTAACCAGTTTGATAAAACGCGCACGGTTATTGTCCAATAATATGTAAATTTTTATCCAGGAGCTGCACTTGCCGTTTCCTTAGTGCAGCCCCTGGTAATACTGCCGAAGATTATCGATTTGTTTCGTGGTAAAGCTCTACCATCAACCTCTGGCGAGTCAATATGTCCGGAAAAGAACTCTTACCAATAACTGACCACTCATAACAATTGTTTAACTGAATATGCTGGTTTAAACTAGCGTACATATCGGCACAAGAGACAGAAATAAAGTTATCCCCATCAGTTGAATAATAGCAGTTTATATGCCCACCAAAAAATTCTGTGCGGTAATATGTCATACTGCCCAGACACCCCGCAGCAGCATCAGGCTGATTAGCAGGGTCCGATAAAGTTGATTTTGACGCCGTTGATAGTTCTAAACTCTGTGATACCGCAGGCGTAGAGAAGAATATTGCCGCAAGGAACATCGTTGTTAAGATATATAACCTACTTTTCATTCAGCATCCCCTTAAATAAAAATTCAAATAAAAACCAATGAATTACAAAGCCCATCGTTACGGGCTTCACACTCTGTTATGATTAATAATCAAACAATGTAACGTAAATTTCTTACGCTGATACCGTAAAATTTCTTAGATAGCCAGCATATAATACCAGCGACCACCTTTATCGGTTAGCCCGTGCTACATACAGTTGCAATAAAAGTAGCACCGGCACACAAGTCAAACCGTAATTGTTACAACAAATTAGGTACAACAGAGAACAGCAAATCGAGTTCCCCCTACCCCGCCCGTCTTAACTCCATCTGAAGCTCAACAAAGGCGCGGCGGTTAATGGTTCCGGGTGGCTGCCAGCCGGAATCACGAATGGCAGCTTTAAGCGCAGCTATGCGCTCACGCAGTTCGGGATGGGTGGAAGCTCCGGCAACTCTTCCGGCGCGGCGGTAAAGATTAACAAGCGCCGTTACAGCGTAGCGCGGATCGTAACCGGCCAGTGCTACTATACCGGCCGCCTGGCGGTCTGCTTCAAGCTCCATTTTTTTCTCGCGCTCTGAGCTGCTGCCATTACGGTAATTCTCAATTAAAAGCCTGGGATGCCCGAGCTGCTGGTGGGCAATCTCATGGGCAAGAGCGAAAGCAAGCTCAGCCTCGGCCCCAAGCGAAGTTACAAGCCCTCTGGAAAATACAATAATGCCGCTACCAGCCGAGTAGGCCAGAGGCTCTGATGTATCAAGCACCACAAATGAATAATCATATTTAGGCCGCCACTTTTCAGGCAGACCAGATAAAAGCCTGCCAGAAAGGTAACTAAGATAACTCCTTAAGGCCGGAGAAGAATACTCACCATAGCGGTCCACCAGCATACTTACCTGCGAGAGCGCCTCGCGTCTTTCATCTTCAGGACTTATGCGCGGCGCACACGATGTAAGCGCTACTAAAAGTAAACAAAAAGCAATAATCCGCGAAATCTTTGTCTGCATCATGAGTCTCTTATACCAGTTAGACAGTATTATTTACAGTGGCATTTTAAAAAGCCGCTTTATTGCGCGCTTAAGGCGTAAGAATCCGCTTCTTTATTCTCTCTTAGCATTTCTTGCCGGCCAGAGCATAACATTAATTATACTGAACAACCCAATACTCCCCTTTATACTGGCACTTCTCGTAGTTACGGCAGTCACAAATACTTTTATTTTACGATCGCTTCCGCTCTGGTTTGTAACATTCGGTTCTTTAAGTGCAGTAGCAACTTCTCCTGCGCTGCCTGCAATAAATTTTAATGATGTTCTGATTCTTAAGCTGGATAAGGCTCCGCGCAGACCTCGCGTTGGTGAAGTGAGCTTCTCGGCCCGTATTATAAGACAATATGAATCCAATCCGGAAAACACCGGAATTAGGCTTTCAGGAAAACACGTTCTCTGTAAAGCAACAGATCTTCCCTGGCGCGCAGTTTCAGGCATAAAAGAAGGCTCGCTCGTTGTAGTAAGAGGAACCTTTAAAAATTTATTGCCTGCACGCTCTCCATTTTCTTACCGCAGTACACTCTACCGCCACGGTTACAGGTTACGCTGTAAAGTCGACTTTGCAGCAGTTTTAAAAACCCCGCTTCCTTACTCCATTTCCGGAATAAGAAATTATATTAAGACCGCTATATGGCAGCTGCTTGGAAGCGGCGAAAGGAGTGCGTTTTTACTCTCGATGATGATTGGAGCGCGCGATTTGCTCTCAAACCGTACCGAAAGAGCTTTTAAAAGGGCCGGGCTTGCACATCTACTGGTAGTTTCCGGGTATCACGTGGGCGTAATTTATTTTCTGGTCCTAAGCATCTCTGCTGTACTGCTCAGACTACTGCCATTTATCGGAGAGACCATCTCCTTTAAACAGCTGGCGCTTTTCCCGGCATACATTGCTACTCTATTTTATACACTGCTATGCGGCATACAGGGCTCAGCGCTTAGAGCCTTTATAGCAGTAACGCTATACACTGCATCTAAACTGCTCGACAGACAGGTATCGTTTTTTCATATTGTAACTGTAACATTATTTATCCTTAGCGTGCTTTACCCGGGATGTTACTTTGAGCCGGGAACAGAGCTTACCTTTGCTGCTCTGTTTGGAATTGCACTGGCGCAAAATGAACGGAGTCTTCGTTTATCATATATTAAAATCTGTCTTTATGCCTCTCTTTTTACTGCACCAGTCACGCTTTTCTGGTTTGGACAAATATCACTGGCAGGGTTTATCTTAAACCCTATTTTAGCGCCACTGCTCTCTTTTCTGGCCTGCTCCGTGGGAACAGTTGCTACAACTCTTTATTTAAGTGGCATTGACTTACATGGATACGCACTTGAAGCACTAACTTACGTACTGGAGCTATTAAAAGAAGCTGTTATTTATCTTGCTGCCTTCCCGCAGGCAGCTGTCTACGAAAGCGGCTCTTTCGGCTTTTTGGCCATACTGGCCCTACTCCTTACACTAATTGGATTTTTACTTTATCACAGGACGCTTGGCTGGCGGGCTGCAAATGGCCTCAGTTAAAGCCCTCCACAGCTGTAGCGCAACAGACAAGATTGCGATCTCCATAGGCTGCATCAACCCGCCCGGTGGCCGGCCAGAACTTATAGTCTTTAAGCCAGGGCGCCGGATAAGCTGCCTGCTCGCGCGAATAGGGATGGCTCCAGTCAGAGGCAGCAATCATGTCTGCTGTATGCGGAGCATTTTTAAGGGGATTGTCGTTGCGATCCATTTTACCCTCTTCAATCTCACGGATTTCCGCGCGAATAGAAATCATCGCCTCACAGAAGCGATCCAGCTCGGCCTTTGATTCGCTCTCAGTCGGTTCAATCATAAGAGTTCCCGGAACAGGCCATGAAACCGTCGGTGCATGAAAGCCATAATCCATAAGACGCTTGGCGACATCTTCTACTTCCACACCGGCACTTTTTTTAAGCTTTCTTAAGTCCAGTATGCATTCATGTGCCACTCTGCCACGTACTCCACGGTAAACTACCGGGTAATAATTTTTAAGTCTCTCTGCAATATAATTGGCATTAAGAATTGCCATTTCACTTGCATGCTTTAACCCTACTGCTCCCATAGTGCGCATATAGACCCAGGGGATGGTAAGAATACTGGCGCTACCCCAGGGAGCTGCTGCTACAGCGCCTTCACTTCCTGCTCCATTATCAACCAGCGGATGCCCGGGCAGAAAATCTTTTAAGTGCGCTTTTACACCAATAGGTCCCATACCTGGGCCGCCACCGCCATGTGGTATGCAGAAGGTTTTGTGAAGATTAAAGTGGCAGACATCAGCACCAAACTGCGCAGGCTTTGCAAGACCAACCAGTGCATTTAAATTTGCCCCGTCAAGATAAACCTGCCCGCCGGCTGCATGAACAGTCTCACAGATTTCTACAATCTCTTCCTCAAAAACACCGTGTGTTGAAGGATAGGTAATCATTATTGCTCCAAGCACGGCAGCGTACTCAGCAGTCTTACGCTTTAAATCTTCAAGGGAGATATTGCCACCAGTATCGCACTCGACTGCTACTACCTTGTAGCCCGCCATGACCGCACTGGCCGGATTGGTACCGTGAGCTGATTTCGGAATCAAACAGACCCGGCGGTTTTTCTCGCCGCGGCTGTGATGATAACGCTGAATGGCAATTAAACCGCTGTACTCACCCTGTGAGCCTGCATTGGGTTGAAGTGAAACAGCGTCAAAACCGGTTATTTCCGCCAGCACCTTTTCAAGATCAGAGAACAGCTCTCTGTAACCACGGGCCTGATCCGCAGGCGCAAAGGGATGCATATCTGTAACTTCCGGCCACGAGAGTGGCAGCATCTCAGAAGTGGCATTTAATTTCATGGTACAGGA
>RFHI01000115.1 GCA_003696425.1 Candidatus Dadabacteria bacterium
CCCTCGCTCAGATTAAGCGCAATACTGGACGAGGCTCTTAGAAGCTGGTCTTTAAGATTGCCCCTTAGCGGCTGCAAGCGGCAGAGCTTATAGAACGCTATAGCGAGCTGTAAGGTTCTGAAGGTTTTATTCATAGTCGCATCCTCCTGCGAAAAAAATGGTTCCGCCCGGGTGAAACCATTTTTTTGTCGCTAGGGAGGATGCATTACTATGAAAACCTTCAGAACCTTTAGGCTCGCTTCTAAATTTTATAAGCTCTGCCGCGCTTTGCCGCTTAAGGGGACAATGCGGGACCAGCTTCTAAGAGCCGCTTCATCAATAGCGCTTAATCTGGCTGAGGGCCGCGGGAAATCTTCTCTAAAAGACCAGAGACGATTTTTCCATATTGCTCTTGGCTCGCTAAGAGAATGTCAGGCTATCTTTATCCTTGAAGAACTGGAAGAGTCCCCGGCCTATAAAGTCCTGGATTCCCTGGGAGCACACTTATATAGACTTATTCAGAATATGCAGTAAATTTTCTCCTTCCGGCATAAAAGACTGATTCGCTGCTATAATACTGCTTGCCTTAAAAGTTATCTGATTTCTGATTTTCTGGTTACCGATTTACTGTTTTCTGATTACTGTTTCTCTGCTATCTGCCCCCAGCTCCCGGCAGCCGGCTACAGCTTATCAGCTTACGGCTGCTGCTCCTGAATCAGAAAATCTGAAATCCAGTAAGCTGTAAAGCCGAAAAGCAGAAGCTGATCTGCTGAAAGCAGAGTGCAGGATGCTGTAGGCTGGGTCTGATTTCTGATTATCCGGTTACTGATTTTCTGATTTTTATTATACCGCTCTCACCCTGCCGCAACTGCTAATCTTCTGCAACCCTGTGACTCATCGATCCTTCCAGCTCAACAGGTATACCACCAGGAATCTGTGGTAGTTTTTCATTCAGTATCCCCACAACTGTTCTAAAAACTCGGCGGGCTTCGAAGGTGAGCGAGCCGTTTTGACCGCAATCAGCATAAAGGGCAACTGGTGTATCATGATCGGCATCAATCGGAGCAAGAGCAAAGGCTTTACTGCCAAATGGAGATGCAGAATTTGAGCGGTTGCCAAATGACTGGACCTTAGAAAAACACTGAGCCAACGGAGAAAGCGGATCATCAATCTGAATTTTTTGCCCGTTACCAAATGTTGGTCCTCGTGCTGCAACAACAATAGCACTTTTTCTGTCTTTAGAAACTACGATTAAAGCTGATTTTTCAAATGGGCCGTCTTCAACCAGCATCTGTAGTAATTCACTTAAAAGTTCTTCACTGCTTTGTGCCTCTTCAAACATATTTGATATCGATTGTACTACTTTATTTCCTTTCGAAGTGCGTAGTATTGGCGGGGGGATGATAGGTTTTGCTTCCTGCACACGCGCGACTTTTCTCACATGTGAACCTGTGTTAGATAAACTAAACTGGTCGTGCTCATCAATTAGAGGCGTATCCAGCTCTGTAATTTGAGTTTCAGGAGGATGATGCTCTGCATTGTGTTGGCTATTTTCTCCAGGATCCTCAAAATCATCCTCGTAGTCATAATCATCGCCGGAAAGTATATTTTGAATCTCGGTCTCTAGAGCGCTTTCTTCTTCGTTAGAAACTTGTTCAATAACGGGTTTTAAAGCTTCCTGGCGTTTTTTCTCTTCCTGCATGCGGGCCGAGAAAAGATACTCAGAAGCGCGCTCATAGATTTTCAGATATTGATTATCTGAAACTTGAAGCATTCTGATGGAACTTTTAGGGCTAAGGGTTTTTCCGGGTGCGAGCTTTTCCCAACGGTTACTATCAAATGCCTCTATCATTTCGGCAGCAGCCATACAGATTGGTTTCATGACTGATCGATCTGGGGTTCTAGAGCGAGCATCTCGATCAATTGCAAAAAGTAGAGCTTCCGGGATGCCGGCGCGTCTCAGGTAGTTTAAGCCCATTTTTTCTACGTCAAATCTGAAATCATTAGCCAGTTTATAGTTCACCCCACTACGCGAGTGCTCTTCAGCTAGTTCGACGTAGTCGTGACCAAGATGGGCTACAGCCAGCATATCGCCAATGTAAAGAAACAATGCGGCAGTTTGCACATCATCTGCTAAACTTCTGGCAAGGGGTTCAGCCAGAATACGGCCTACAATTGCAGCTCTTTTACATTTGCTGCGATGAACTTCAAACCAGTGTCGGATATCTTCGTCTTTAAAAGGCTGGCGTTCTTCTGACATTTTATCAAGGGTTGCGACTAGCATATCAGAGCCCAGTCTTACGATAGCGGTTTTAGTGGAAGTAATATGTGATTTTCCGCCAGCATAGTACATCGCATTTGAAATGCGCAGAAACTCTATCACCAGCACAGGATCCTGTGCACATACTGTCGCCAGGGCCTCTACCCGGGCATTTTTATCTGTTACAAGTCTGCGCGCTTCGTTCCATACATGTGGATCGGGAGGAAAGAGAATGCCAAATGGCCCGCTGGCCTGTTTATTCTCACCGTTTGTGTTTTCATCTTCTTCGCTGCCCGATTCTTCCGGCGGTGTCGTAAGCTGGTCCTCAAGAATCTCGTCGTCTGCCATAAGATCCAAATACTATAGAATAATAATAATAAATTTGATCGGGGCACTATCAGCAAACTTTGTTGCTACTTTCACAAGTATCATCGCCCGCGCCCGGATACTCCACTTACATTACAGATCGACAGGTTGATGAAATTACTTGAACTCCAAGAAGGAGCGTAAAGCGCTAAAATTACAAGAGAAAGCAGGAGGGACAGCTTATAATGCAAGCTGTTAACGGCATGGCAGTTAAAAACAATAGTTCTTTGCCGGTAGTTTTTTTAAGCTAATACATATATAGAGTAACCTGTCTGTTGTGTAATAGAACTCTGATCCTGTCGAGAGGATAGTGAGATTTAATTATTTAAGTGAGGCACTGATGAGGAAAGAACGTGATTCTATGGGAGAGATGGAAGTACCGGATTGGGCTCTATATGGAGCCAGTACGCAGCGGGCTGTGCTGAACTTTCCAGTGAGCGGTATTACCATGCCAGCCAGGTTTATAAGTGCGCTCGGAGTGGTAAAGCTCTGTGCTGCTAAAGCAAACGAATCTCTCGGATTGCTGGAATCTGAGAAATCTGAAGCCATCCAGGAGGCTGCCAGTGAAGTCATTGATAATAAACTTGATAAGCATTTTGTGGTTGATGTTTTTCAGACAGGCTCTGGCACATCAAGCAATATGAATGCTAATGAGGTTATTGCTAATCGTGCCATACAAATTTTGGGCGGGCAAACAGGAGATCGCAGTCTTATCCATCCAAATGATCATGTAAATATGTCTCAATCTTCTAACGACGTAATTCCAACAGCTATGCATATATCTGCTTGTATGGCTATGAAGGAAGAGCTATATCCAGCCCTCAACGCTCTTGCTGCTGCTCTTGATAATAAGGCAGATGAATTTAAAAACGTAGTAAAATCCGGAAGAACTCATTTGCAGGATGCGACTCCTATCACTCTTGGCCAGGAATTTAGTGGTTACGCTGCGCAGATTAGAAACGGCATCGAGCGTATAAAAAATGCCGAGCAACATTTGCAGGAGCTGGCACTTGGAGGCACAGCAGTAGGGACAGGCCTTAATACCCACCCTGAATTTTCCGCTCGGGCTATTTCAGAAATTAACAAGGTAACTGGGCTTGATTTTCGAGAAACCCGCAACCATTTTGAAGCTCAGGGAAGTAGAGATGCTATTGTAGAACTTAGTGGTCAGCTCAAAGTTATTGCCTGTTCGTTAATGAAGATTGCTAATGATATACGCTGGCTGGCCGCCGGGCCACGCTGTAATCTGGCGGAAATCAATCTTCCTGAGATTCAACCCGGCTCAAGCATTATGCCCGGCAAGGTTAATCCGGTTATCTGTGAATCAGTTATGATGGTTTGTGCTCAAATAATCGGATTTGATTCTACCATAACCGTGTGTGGGCAGCATGGAAATCTGGAGCTAAATGTAATGATGCCTGTTATGGCTTATGATATTCTGGAGGCGTTAAGAATACTTTCAGCGGCTTGTAATAATTTTGTCAGTAAATGTATAGTCGGAATTACTGCGAACGAAGAACGTTGCAATGACTATGCGGAGAAAAGTCTTGCTGTATGTACTTCACTAGCTCCACATATTGGTTATGATACTGCAGCGGCGCTTGCTAAACGCGCACTGAAAGAAAACAAGACAGTTAGAGAGATGGCACTGGCGATGAAGGTGCTTGACGAAAAGGAACTGAACAGGCTTTTAGATCTTCATTCGATGACCAAGCCTGGATTATAAAAGAGCGACAGTTCTAAATATTTTGCTACGCTTTGCCGATAATTACATCAGAATAATAAGTAACGGACCGACTTAAATTGAGCTAATGTAATGAAAATACTTTATAATTTCCTAAGAGAAGTGTTGAGCAGGATTGCGGATTTTATTATTCATATTCACTGTCCTCCAGTTCCTGTGCGCGTTAGAGTCAAATACCGCGATCCTTTCAGGCGCTAAAAGTCCGGAAAATGGCAGAGGTCTTCTAAAAATCTAATTTATATAGTATTATAAAATAGATGCAGGCACCTGGCCGGTTCACTGGTCTGATTAAATTCAAACAGATCGGGTTTATATGAACTCAAAATCTAAACATAATGTATCACATCACTCATTTGGCGGCTGTGAAACCTTGCGCACCCACTACCAAATGATAGGGACTGGTTTGCTTCGCTGGGAGGCTAGTAGCGAGGCTCCGGAATTGCGCGCACTTACTTTCCGTCGGGATGTTGCATTTGTTCCGGTCGAGGTTCTGGAGTCCTATCTGGAAGACTTGCTTGATCTTAGTGTAGAGGAAGATCGCCTGTTCATTCGTGACGACAGGGGAGAGAATACCTGGCAGGTGGCTTCATTGATAGTGGTAGTCACATTGGCACTGCTTTGCATTTATTTTATTTTCACAACAGCTGCTATATTGCCGGTAATTAAGCTTGCTAGTTCAGCTGCGATTATTAGCGGTGTGATATGGGTCTTTTTTCCACGGGGCCGCGAAATACGAAGAATGGACTTTGCCAGGGTGCTTAACCGTGAGATTAATAGACGGCGCGGTGGTGACTCTGATAAAGCGATTGAAGATTCACGAGATGTTTTAGGTAAGTTATTGGGAGACGGTCCGCGCTTTACCGAGGGGGCTGCCTTTGAGATTTTTCACTAGTCTCATTTAACGCCAGCAGTTTTTTAAAAAAGGGGATTAAAGTCCCTTGCGGGATTCTATATTATTAAGGGCATAACGGAATCTCTCTGCTCTCTAGTCAGTCCGCTTTCTTGGTTCGGGTGGAGGCTGCCGGGAACTTCCTCTTTAATTTCTTCTAAAATTTGATGGGTCGAGGCGCGGTGGCGGTAAAACTGATTCGGTATGAGGGGGCAGGCTGCTCAATTTTTGCTGGCTTAGCAGGTTCAGCCGGTGGCGGTAGCGGTGAATGCAACCAGCTTGCCGGCTGCACATTGAGCGCTGGCATGTGCACATTGTCTTTACACCCGGCTTGCGCCGAGCGTACTCACCACTTTCAGCGAAAACAACGTGGGCTCAGCCACCGGCCCGGGAAGCTTCCCTGCAGTGTGCTAAGGAGGGTAGAGTCAACATCGTTGTTAACCATGGGTTTTAAAGGGCAGTTACACTATAATCAACGATTGTAACCTGTTAGTTGCTATTCATTCAGGAAGGCTTTACTTACACCCGTACTTTGCTGACTATCAGGCATCGTTTGTAAGGCTAGTGAGAATATGTTTGAGAGATTTAAGTTCGCTATAGGAGGTTATCGCTTTTCTGCCTGTTAAAAGCTTTCCATTATCTTCAATAAAACTCCCATCACTATTAAAGAAGGCGGGAATACATGGGAACTGTTCTAAAAGAGCATCAAGTAACTCTTTGACGGCTTGCTGCTGCTCATGTGTTTCGATTGATTGCTGTGAAACCCCTAAGGCGCACTTACGCAAGTAAATTATTTCAGATAGACCGCAACGATAAATTCCCTGCAATTTTAAGCTCTGGTATGCATCAAGGGGTAAAATGCCGTAAGTTACGGAGAGAATATCCAACCCTAGGTTTATAGCTCCCCGCACTTTTGACAGTAGCAGAGCTACTTGAGTTCTGTCTGCAAACGAAACCGACCAGTGAATCAGAGCAGCGTTTAGGATTAATGTAAGTTCGCTTTCAAGATCATCCCGAATACTGGACTCTTTTGAAAGTTCATTTAAAAACGGGTAATTACTTCGCTCAAAAATTAGCGGGGCAATGCTTCGTGGTAACAAAGCTTCTGCCTCGTTAACTTCACTGTTCGACGACTTTATTGCTTGATCCGGACTAAGTGGCGAATTAATCTCAGCAGCCAGATCCTGATCAGGTATACCCTCAGCTGAAAGCCTTTTTATTCGTTCCTGGTAAGACTCCTCTTCAAGCTGGCTTGGGGTCGCGACTCCTGGTATTGCAAGCAGTTGATAGAAAAGCTCAGCGTCTGTTTCAAAAATTAACGCCATTAAACGAGCAAGGGCAAAATGTTTGTCAGCATCAGAAATATTTATACTGATCCAGGTGCTGCCTTTATCAGGAGTGTAGTATCCCTTTTGTGGTGGCGTTTCGGTTGGTTCTTCACAGACAATAATGTTGACGTATTTTGCAATTAAAAAAGCAACGATTTTTAAATCAATTGATTTAAGAAGTTGTTGCAAAAGTGCTAAATCTTCTTTGCCTCCGGTGAGCTGTAACCATTTCCAGATCTGCTCTTCATAAAGACGATCCTTTTTCCACAGCTCAAAATCGAGGACCAGTTGTCTTTGTTGGATAGTTGCGGACTCAATAATTTCAAGAGCATCCTCCATGCCAACATCTTGTATAATCAGGTGCAGTGTTTGGGCAGGTAACGATCTAACCAGTTTTTCAGGATTTGAGTCCGCAAGTATTTGCTTAAGGAGGGTTGTGCTACTTGCACCAAATGGAACCAGACGATTCCTGGAGAGCGGCTGTTTTGATGTCATTTTTACTCAATTATTTCTTAGGAGCCAGGACTATGTAAATCTGACGACCTTGATTCGGAGAGCGATCATCCAGTACTGCTACATCAGAAAGCTTTTCTATCACTTCATTAAACTTTTCCTGTCCCAGATCTCTATACATTACCTCACGACCTCTAAAGCGCATAGAAAACTTTACTTTATCTCCCTCGGCCAAAAATTCTCTGGCCTTTTTAAGCTTGGTTTCCAGGTCACCAACATCAGTTCTGTAACGTATACGCAGTTCTTTGACTGTCTGTTCACTACGTTTTTTACGGGCTTCTGCAGTTTTTTTCTGTTCCCGATATTTAAACTTGCCGTAATCCATTAATTTACAGACGGGGGGATCGGAATTGGGTGATACCTCGACCAGGTCAAGACCAGCTTCTTCTGCTTTTGCCAGTGCATCCTTAATATCAAGTATGCCCAATTGTTCGCCAGTATCAGAGATCAGGCGTACATTTGCAGCTTTAATGTTGTTATTAATTCTGTGGGTGTCTTTATCCTGGGGCGGTTGAAAGCGGCGCCCTCTGCCGCGCGGTTTATAGGATGATCTCAAAAATATCTCCTCTGGTTATAATTCAAATTTAAAAATTTAAAGGCAATTTTGCCTTCTATAATGAAATAGATCAAGAAATTCAATACATTCTTATAACTGTTACAAGTAGCCGAGGTCGCCTGCTCAGACAAAAAACCCTGTGGTGTCAAATGGTTAGATAGTCCTGCGGGTTGTCCGGATGATTATGGAATTGTTTGTTGATAGTAACCTTTCAGAATTAATGTAACAGAGAGGGTTATGTGCTTGATTGTTTGCGTGTGTTTTAATTCAGTAAATGAAAGTTTTCCAGTTGTCATATTGTTGAACGCTGGTGAGATAATAAATGTTTATGAGCTTGAGTTAGAGGGATGCGGAACTAGTGGGCAATCCGGAGCCAAAATCTGAATTTGATTTTAAAAGGCTGCTTCGGCGGGGAGCGGGCGCAGCGCTGATCCTTAACGTTGTTGGATTGATTTTAACCTTTTTAATGCAAGTGGTGCTGGCTCGAGCAATGGGAGCTGAACAGTACGGCATATATGTTTATGTGCTTTCCTGGCTAAGCATTTATGTACTGTTTGCTACAGCCGGATTTGATTCAGCTGTTTTGCGTTATATACCAGAATTTGTAGCCACTAAGAACTGGTCGTTCTTGCGTGGGCTGATTCATCGCAGTATGGGGTTTGTTTTAATGTTCAGTATGGTAGTTTGTATAATAAACCTCTTATTGTCGCTGGTTCTTATAAATTCCTCAGAACTGAAAACTACCTTCCTAGTTGGAACACTGCTAATCCCTATCTGGGCGCTAACAAATGTCAGGCAGGCGTGTCTTAGGGCATTAAAAAGAATTGCTGAGTCACGTTTTCCTGAGATGGTTGTAAGACCTGTTGTGGTAATAGGGTTTGTTTTGCTCTTTAAAGTAATGCGTTCTGATCCGCTTTTAAGCAGTATGACCATGCTGCTGCATGTGGCTGGGGCTATGATTGCTTTTATTATTGGCACAGCAGTGCTTATGCGGGCTCTTCCTGGTGAGGTGAACGAAATAGCACCTGAGTACAATACTGAGGAGTGGCTTAATACCTCGCTGTCGCTTTTGTTTGTATCCGGTATGTATGTTTTGCTCGGCGAATCAGATAAGATTATGTTGGGTCTTATTAAAGACCCGCTTGCAGTAGGCGTGTATGCAGTAGCTGTTAGGTTAAGTACACTAGTTTTATTTGGATTACAGGCTGTAAATACTATTGCAGCTCCCATGATTTCCGAATACTACTCATCCAGATCGAGGCAGGAATTGCAGAGCATGGTATCGTCTGCTACGCGTATGATTTTTGCAATGTCTTTGCCCCTCCTGCTCGGTCTTGTATTGTTTGGAGAATTGGCGCTATCGATGTTTGGGGTTGAATTTGAAGCTGCCTATTCAGCACTTTTATTACTTTGCATTGGCCAGCTGGTTAATATGGCATTAGGCCCGGTAGGCTTTTTACTAACCATGACTGGAAATCATGCAGAGAGCATGAGGATTTTGGTTATTTCGTTTGTGCTTAATGTTGCTTTGAATATTCCTGCAATTTTTTATTATGGTATCGAGGGGGCGGCAGCTGCTACAGCAACGGCCATTGCAGTCAGAAACATTATGACCTGGCGTAAATCAAAAGAGCTAATCGGCGTGGATTCATCTGTGTTCTATAGTTTCAGCCACAAATAATTATGTACAAGTTTTCTGAGAACGACAGAAAATCTGAAGCCTGGAAGGCTCTGGTGGACATGGATGGCGCTGGTATTCGCTATTGTTTGTGGAAAAGCGTTTCGCGTTTTTCCGAAGGGGTGCGTGGAGAGACTGATTTTGACCTGCTGGTTAAACAGGAAGATTTTAATAGGTGTGTTGAATTTCTGGAAAAATCTGGCTGGATTAAGGTTAAGGCAGAGTGTTGGCGATCTTTTCCAGGGGTGTATGATTTTCTCCGTTATTGCGACGGTTCTGGTTGCTTTTTGCACTTTCATGTTCACACTGCGCTGGTCATGGGAGAGGCCAGAATAAAATCGCTCAAATTGCCGCTTGAACAGCTATATTTTGATACCTGTGTTTATGCAGATAGAGTGCCTGCCGTCAGACCCGCGCTGGATCTTATAGTATTTTTAATTCGCATGGCTGTTAAATTAAGAAGCCGAGATTTCTTTTGCCAAAAAATAGGCGTAGCTAATAAGTTGTTAATCCGGAACTTTGGCGACGAATTTAAAGAAATCAGGAAAAATGTCAGTGAGGAAAGTTTGTTGGAGGTTTTGGCCAGACCAGAATTTGATTTTATTTCCAGTACGATTATAACCGATGCTTATGCAGATCTTAATAATTTTGGCTATGCGGAGCGACAGGAAGTTAGAGAAGCGTTAACTTCATATTACCGTGTAGACAATATTGAAAGAATACTTTTGTGGCTTCGTCGCCTAATAGAGCGACGTGTGGTTGGGACAGGCAAAACGCTTGATAAAAGAGGGATAAAGGTTGCTATCTGTGGCCCGGATGGCTCCGGAAAATCAACACTATGCCAGGCTTTAAAGACTGCACTTGGAGGTCACTTTAAAGTGCGGAAATTTTATATGGGCGGTAGCAACCATTCGAGAGGTTTTGTTCGTTTTTTATACCGGCTGGTTGTTTTTCCCCTCTTTATTTTAATTAGACGTAGTCTTGAAAGAAGGCATTTTTCAGCTGCTCAAAGACTTAAAAATGTTTTTTATGGTATTGAAGAATGTTTAATTGCACGCGAAAAATATTTACGCTTCAAGCAAGCAGAGAAACTAGCGCAGCTTGGCGCTATCTCGATTTTTGAGAGATTTCCGTTGTTTGATGGCTTTGGCGATGGGTCGCCTGAAAACTGCCCGAAACCTTTTCGCTCTATTTGCAGCAGGTATTATGATGCAATTGATCGGCCCGATTTGATTATAGGACTTAAGGTGCCAGCTGAAGAAGCGATTTTACGGAAGGTAAATCATAATAGTGAGATTATAATTCGCAA
Source organism: Candidatus Dadabacteria bacterium (assembly GCA_003696425.1). Lineage (GTDB taxonomy): Bacteria > Bdellovibrionota_C > UBA2361 > UBA2361 > J046 > J046. The sequence continues at coordinate 10,623 of RFHI01000115.1, forward strand.
GGTTGAACAATTTAATGAGTTTTATGAAAAGAACTCAGCCACTTCTAACTTTGTATGTTTTGACGGAACTGAGTCTCCCGAGAAGCTGCTTTATAGAGCTCTTAATCACATCTGGATAAGGCTTGTGCATGATAATTGAATTTATCGGAATTCCAGGGGCCGGTAAGACGGCAGCCCGAGATCTCTTAGTGCAGCACTTAAGAAATAGCAACCGGACTGTCTATGATCGCAAAATGCTTGAAATCTTGCTGTATGGCGGTTGCTTTCGACTGTATTTTTTTTATTTGAAGATTATAGCCAGACTCATTTATGCCCATATTGTATCTGGAGATTACAGGGGGCTTCTAAATTGTTATTATTTTAGGGTTGCTTACTGGGCCTTTAAGGATATTTATCTTTTAGAGTGTCTGGTAAGTAAAAACCCGCTTAAAGAAGGGGAGCTTTATATACCTGAGGAAGGCCTGGCTCAGCATATACTGGCGGCTACGGTATGGTCCAACAGATCTGACCTTTTTTTTAGCAGATTCAGCCAGATTTTAAGATCTGAGTTGGTGTTGGTGAATATGGAAACAGATCTGGAACAGGCACTTGCCCGCATAAATCAGCGCGGATATCCGGAAACCTGGCCTCAGAAGTTTCGTAACGAGCAGTTAGCTGCGGAGCTCCTGAAAAGTTTTGCAGCGAAAAAATCTGAGGTGCTTGCAAAATTCAGTGAAGCCGGGGGTGTAGCCTATTCAATTGACAACACAGGGACTATTGACGAGCTTAACATGAATCTACAGGCATTGTTAAAGGAGTTAGGTTGCGCTGCAGCTGTTAGGTGAGACTTTAAAACAGCAATTTCCAGCTGTATGAGGGTGCGGGTTGTTCGGTTTTTTCAGGCTTTCCTGGAGCAGCTGGTGGCGGTGCGGGCACCCCATTTGTACTCCATTGACATCGAGCGCTGCCTGGTGGCAGTGCCAAAGGCTTAAGTTTTAATTCTTTTTTAGCAGCCAACTTGTCATTCCTCTGCTGAACTGGTGCAACAACTTTAACAATATCCTTCTTTGGTGCTGCTTTCTTTTTGCCATAAGCTATAAGGAGCTTTTCTACCTCCCGCTTGGTCTTACCGCAGATAGCCTTGACCAACTTAAAATCTTTACTTTTTAAGACATCTACCGCCACCATGAATGCAGCCAGTTTACTGGCTGCACTTTGATTGTAGGCCTGCGTACTTTAGATTGCGCCCGACTGAATCGGGCACTGCATCGCTCCAGCTCAGCTCGCGCCTTTTTCAATCCTGAGTATACAATACCCCGCTTATCAATTTTGCCCGCGTAGTTTCAATCTCAAAGGAACCCACCCCTATCAGCGAAAACAATGTATGCTTACCACGGATTGTGTTGTAATACCCCAAACAATCGAGCCTGCTAATGGCTGGATAACCCCTTTGCTACTATCAAGCTCGAGACGCGCTATATGCTTCCGTCATATAACTTATTTTATGCGAATTTACCCCTGCTAATTAATAACCGAGCAAACCTGACGGCCACGTCCACGAATTTTATATTTTTCAAATCTCAAGTTGGTTCTTGCAGACACTTATGAGTAGTCGACTGTGTAAACTTTATTGACAAGTGTGCGCGTATCAGGGGTTATACAAGTCTTGTGATCTATTTTTTCTTTTTTTTGTCTTTCTCTGCTTCAGCTTCTTCTGCTGCCTTTTCTTCTGCTTTTGTTTCGCATTTAATTTCAGTTGAGTCCGTTTTTATACATTTTCCCTGGAGGGCCAGGCAATCACGTTTTACGGCGTCCTCCAGCGCTTTTCTTACATTAAATCCTGAACTGTACAGGACTGATGAGATTGAAGCATATTTTGTTGCCATGCATCCCGAAAGGTTTTCATGTTCCCTCTGGCAGGCTGTGCGCGCTAGAGCTTTTTCTTTAAGTAGCATATTCTCCAGTTTTTCTCTGGCTTTTTCCTCTGACTCGGCACTTGCTTTTAACTTTCTCCAGTCGATAGGTATCTCAACCTCCTGCTTATCTTTTTTCCAGATATAGGACACCTGGCTACTACATTCTGACTGAGCCAGGAGTGATCTCGGGATAATCAAAAAAATAACGGTTAATACAAAGAGTAGGTAATTCATACCATCTAAAAATATCAATAAAATCAAAGCGTCAGCAACTATACCGTGTAGTGTCTAAGTAAGGCATGTATTTTATCGACAGGATCAAAAAAAACTGTGAATTGATTGTGCTGTGCCGGCGTCTATATCCCGTAATGATGGACAGGAGTGGTTTTAATGGACAATAAATCTGGAGGTTGTAAAACGGCGTTATGGCCAGAGGGCAGACAGCAAGGTTAGCACAGATTGATGTAGACGCAGCTCAATTGTTTGACGGACAGGGGCAAAGAGGCACGCCGGAAAGAAATCTCCTGATGGCAGTACTTGAGCGAGCCATACTGGATTTTGTCGGTAATGATCCAAAGGAGGCGGCTGCAGCTGAGGAGTGGTTGTTTGGTGAAGCTGAACATCCTCCAGCAGCATTTACTTTGCCGTGGGTGTGTTTGCAGCTCGACTTGGATATTAAAAGGGTGCGCGAGATTATTAAAGCTATGCCGAAAAGAGGGAAACATCGGATTGCGCCCTGGTATTTTGCCAGAGAACAGTTTTTAAATGGGTAATTTAGCCATATTTAATTTAGTTATTCCTGCATCTCCTTAACATTGAATCAACATTGCACCCCCGCTGCTGCCACAGGTAGTAGCGGGTTTTTTTATGCTTAATTACTAGCAAACTCTGTTGCTGTTAATAGGAGAAACCATTAATTAAGTAAATGGTCCCATGTTTTAAATATCTTGTTGATATTGTAACGTTCCTTGACTGTTACAGCGTTAATTTTAAGTTTGTCTCTTAGTTGAGAGTCGGAGAGCATCTTTTTAATAGCATTGACCAGTGCTTCACAGTCCCCTGCTGGTACTAACAGACCGTTTGTTCCGTGATCAATAATCTCGGAAGGGCCATATTCGCAGTTTGTAGCGATAACCGGTAGCCCAGAGGCCATAGCTTCCAGAAGAACATTGGGAAATCCTTCATAATCGGAACAAATTACAAATAATCCGGCTTTAGAGAAAAGCGCATCAATTTCAGAAGTATTTTCTTTCAAACGTATACGTTGTGATAAATCTAAGTTTTCAATCTGCCGTTGAAGGCTTCTTTTTAACGGACCATCTCCAACAATTAACAATTGCCATTCAGGGAACTCCTCTGCAATTTTTGCAAAAGCATCGATCAAAAGATCAAAACGCTTTTGAGCAGTTAAGCGACCAACCGATAAAATAAACTTATCCGGCAATCGGATGGGCGCTGTACTCTTTTTGATTTCTCTAACCGGATTTGGAATAACAACTGTTTTAGCTTGTAAGCGTTCGGAGAAACATAACTTTGCTCCCTCTGTCTGCACTACAATATATTTGGCTTTGTGATATACTGCCTTTCTGATTAAACCCAGTAGTACTCTAACTATTTTAGGAATGCTACGTTCGGTTATGGAGCTTCGTGAAGGATTGACCCTCTCCGATATTATTACATCGATCTTAAGACCAGTTGTTGCAAGTAGGGTAATTATATTTGCCTGATCCATAAATGATATAACTCGGTCAGGACGAATAGATTTGATCCTTTTACGCAGTTCTCTGAGTCCGCGGATAGCTGCACAGACTTTGCGCAGAAAGTTTTCACTACGTCTCTTAAAATCCAAATATTCAAGAAAAATCTTATTGTTAAGTGGATAAAAGGGAGTCTCTTCAGACGAAAATAGCAAAAAATGGACATCATGCCCCGTCTTGGCCAGATGGTTGGCAAGCATAGTCATGTTTCTTTCGGCCCCTCCGGGCCCTAAAGAATCTATAACCAGCACGAATTTCAAGATAAAATCCTGTGTTAAAGTCAGCTGTATATAGCTTAACCCGGATACTACAACAGGAACAGAATCAGGTGAAGCAAGCTTTCTTGATTTTGGGTATAAAATCCCTAAAGTTGATTCATAGTTTTGGAGTTAAGGAATGAGTAAAAGCAACTGTAACCTGCCAATTGGGCTTTTTGACAGTGGTCTGGGTGGTCTGACCGTTCTTGATAAGTTGCGCAGTTGGCTCCCTGGGGAGAGTTATATCTATCTAGGTGATACTGCACGCTATCCGTACGGTACCAAAAGCCCTGCTACTCTTATCAGGTATGCCCGTGAATGTGCCCGGTTTTTAAGGTGCATGCCGGTAAAGCTTGTTGTGATTGCCTGTAACAGTGCCTCGGCTATCGCACTTAATACTCTTGAAGAAGAACTGGATATTCCTGTTGTAGGTGCTATTATGCCTGTTGTGCGACAGGCTGTAAAGGAGGATGCCTCGCGTATTGGAGTGATAGGAACTCAGGCTACCATAGGAAGTAATGTTTATCAGCGGTTGCTAAATAAAGAGGTTAGGCCGGGCTTTATTAAAGCTGTTGCCTGCCCGCTCTTTGTTCCTTTGGTAGAAGCCGGTATGCTAGAGGGCGATATTGTCAGCGCAGTTATTCAACACCATCTTAGGGGGCTCAAAGAAGTAGGGATAGATACGTTAATCTTAGGTTGCACTCATTATCCATTATTGAAAAAGGAAATACTTAATTACCTAAATAACGAGGTAAAAGTTATTGAAAGTGCTGAAGCGATAGCTTATGAAGTTGAAAGGATCTTGGGGAGCATGCGGATGAAGAGTGACGCTGTCAGTGGGACGGTTGCATATTACGTCACTGATGAGGTTAGTCGTTTTAATTTTCTGGCTGAAAGATTTTTTGAACATGGCAAAGTTAGTGCAAGCTTGATTGACTTGACTGATCCAGTTCAAACACTCTCCGTTGTACCATCAAAAGCTGTAGGAGGAATAAAATGAGTCTTAAAGGAATTATACTGGCCGGAGGTTCAGGCACTAGGTTACATCCAATTACCAGAGCAGTTTCAAAGCAGCTTTTACCTGTATATAACAAACCGATGATTTATTATCCGCTTTCAACGCTAATGCTGGCGGGTATAAGAGAAATTCTAGTTATTACCACGCCGCATGATCAAGAAGCTTTTAAGCGCCTGCTTGGAGACGGTGCTCAGGTGGGGCTATCGCTTTCTTATGCTGTTCAGGACCAGCCGCGGGGGTTAGCAGAGGCCTTTATTATTGGGAGGGATTTTATAGGACACGATCGGGTGGCCCTGGCTTTGGGGGATAATGTCTTTTACGGGCATGGATTAGTTGACGTTCTAAAAAGGGCCGCAAGCTTATCTCAAGGTGCAGTTGTATTTGGTTATAAGGTAAGCGATCCCTGGCGTTATGGCGTGGTAGAATTGGATTCTAAGGGTAATCCGGTTGACCTGGTTGAAAAGCCGCAAGAGCCTCGCTCACCTTATGCTGTGACCGGGTTATACTTTTATGACAACAGGGTTGTAAATATTGCCGAGGGGCTTGAGCCATCTGCACGTGGAGAGCTGGAAATTACTGATATAAACAGAGCGTATTTAAAGGATAGGGCTCTTACTGTTGAGCTGCTTGGCCGGGGAGTGGCATGGCTTGATACAGGAACATGTGAATCATTGCTTGAAGCCTCTCAGTTTATTGAGACAATTGAAAAGCGTCAGGGATTGATGATCGGTTGTATAGAAGAAGTTGCTTATATCAAAGGTTTTATAACTGCCGCAGAGCTAAAAAATATTGCTGGTACCTTAAATAACAGCTATGGCGAGTATTTAAAAAGACTTGTTAAGGGGGACTGTTAGATTAAGTGTGTAGATTGAAAGTTTAAGTCTCTTATCGGGTACGAATCTTTTGAAAGCTGGAAAGGTTACGAGATCTTTCGAAAAGATTTGTTCGCCGTGTCCACAACAGAGCTAACAGTCCCTGGAAAAGAGCAGTAGCCAATAAATAATGCTGCTTGAGGCAACTTGTGATGGGCAGAAAATGGCCTGGCTTTATAGCCATAATCCTTTTGGTAATAGGAATATCCTGGCGTTACAAATCTATCTTTACTGAGATTTGGTTGCCTGAGGCTGTAGTTATAAGTACAGTTAAAACCTTAAATTCTCCTTTTGAGCTTTTCTCAGTGTTTAGGAGCACAGATAATTATCTGGGAAGTTCGCTATACTGTTATCTTATCAGCGAGCCCTATTTTGATTACGCCTACCGCTATCTTTCTCTTACTGCCGGCACGCTGCTCCTGCTCGTGTTTCCTCGCCTTTTTGGGGAAAGTACCTATGCTGCAAGAGCAGTAGCTCTATCGGTGCTGTCACTGAGTTATCCACTTGTAATTTTCAGTGCAGACATTCAGGGGGTAATGTTATTACTGTTAATTGCAGCTCTGAGCCATGCTCTTTTCCGGATTTATTATAACACCCAAAAAACCTGGCCCCTTATTCTATTCTGGTTAACTACTGTGGCAGGAATTCTAACACACCCCTCTTTTTTACTTTATTACCTTTCCCTTATGGCTTATTCCCTCATTTTAACACTGCAGCCACATGTGGAGAGAAACTGGTTTATAGACTTGCATATAGTACCAGTCATTTTTCTGTTTTCTTATTACTTATATTTTCTTCATTATCTTACTCCCGGTATTACTGGAGAGCTGTATTCTCAAGTTGGCATAACCGAATTCAGTGCTTCATTCCTGGGCTTAACAGGTATTGTTGAACACGGCCAGACGCTTTCGGGTATAATGCTGATGTTACTTGCTCTTTTAGTTCTTGAAATTTTAGTTGGCATCTTTAATGGTGTCGCTGAATATATATTTTATCTGCTAGTCTCAGTGGTAGTTCCGGCTATTTTTATCTGGTTGGATGCGCCTGTTAACTGGCTGTTTATTCCTATTTTATTTCTTGTCATTGTTTTTGGAAGGTTGCTCGCAAGACTTTTTAGCTTCGGCATAGCAGGTGCATCAATTTATGCAGTTGTGCTGATAGTGCTATTCTGGGGCAACTGGCAGATGTTCAGGCAATTAAAAAGCTATGGACGGGGCTCGCCGAAGGAAATGTTGCAGATAATCTCGGATTTAACTGAAGGTGACGTAGCAACTGTTCGCTATATTGGGCCTGTAACTGTAAAGCCGCTTTTTAAACATTACTGGCCACGATTAAAAGGTGTTAAAGACTACCTGCTAAGTCCTGTTAGCGACTTAGCTGACAATCCGACTGAGTGGCTAATTGAAGGGGGTTTTAGGAATGTTATTGAAAGTGCCAGAGAGATTATAATAGGCAGGGACAGTTATCGGCAGGTGCGTATTTTCCCAGCTGCGTATTTGTCGGGAATTACTTATGTTCTATATCACCGGGTAGGCTCAAATCGCCCTGGCAATTAAATTCTCTAGACTAGGCCTGGCTAACTCTTGTAGAGCTTCTTCAGGATCTCCTGCTCCTCCATGAAACCTGAGTCTGTGAAGTAATACAAACGGCATCATGAATTTCAGATCATCTTCGTCTGCGTAGTCTTTGCCGTTAACAAGTGCCCAGGCTCTAACTGCCTGTTGTAACATGAGGGCAGCACGAGTCGATGCGCCAAACTGAAGTAGTGGATTGTCCCTGGTTGCCTGGACAATATTTACAATAGCTTCACGAAGAATATCATTAACATATACTTCGGTAGCTGCGCGTCGGGCTGCCAGGACATCACTTCGGGTGCAGACCGGTTCAATATGTGACGCACTTTCAATAATTTTATCGTGTGTTGCCAGGATTTCCTTTTCAGTTTCAGCATCAACATATGACATCGGAATTTTAAGTAGAAAGCGGTCAAGTTGCACCAGCGGCAGCGGATAAGTACCGGCGAGATCGAGCGGATTCTGAGTTCCGATAACAAAAAAGAGATCATCAAGCTTGTGGGTAACGTTATCAATGGTTACCTGTTTTTCAGCCATACACTCCAGGAAAGCTGCCTGAACTTTTGGGCCAGTCCGGTTGATTTCATCTGCAAGCACTATATGGGCAAAAACGGGCCCGTGTACAAAGTGAAAGGTGCCGGAACCTGGATCAAAGACATTAACACCGAGCACATCACCAGGCAGCATATCAGGTGTAAACTGTATGCGGCGGAATGGCAAAATATGTTCAGTGGTTTCGTGCCCATCCTTGGCAATCAGGCCACCCAGAACCTTAGTCAGAGTAGTTTTACCTGACCCGGGATAATCCTCCAGCAGTACGTGCCCATCAGCAATCAGCGCCGATATAACCAGCTTGATAGTATCGTTACGACCTTTAATAACTCTACCTATTCCATCGGCAAGTTTTGTTACAGTTTCTATCGCTTCATGAAAGTTGTTGTTCATAATTCCATTCTATATCAGTTTTTAAATTTGTTATGATACTATACACAGTTTCATTCGGCATAAACAGCATCATTCTGTTTCGACTAAAGATCAACAGAAAAAACTGTATCCATCAGGCGGTTAACTGCTTCCGGCAGATTTTCTCCTTTTGCTTTAACGCTCCAACCACCTGAGTGTTGTGATTTAAATATCAATTGGTAGTTTTTCCCGTCAAATGCTGCCGAAATGGAATAGGGAAGATTAGGGCGATTTACAGGCAAAAAGGCGCTGCCTTGAATTTTAGAAATAATATTGTGATCTTCTGTAATTATACGGCACGGCAGGGGCAGGCCGTGATTGCGCAAAGCTGCGCGGTTAATTTGAAATGCCTGGTCGGCTAACCAGATATAATCATCACTGAATTTATCATAAACAGCAAGTTTTAACAGAATTGCCTGCAGTTTTAATAAATCGTCATAGGGCGCCCGCACTCTGGATAGCACCTTGTCTATTAGTGCAAGTGCTTCGCGCTCTTTAGAGTGAGCAAGCAGGTTTTGAGCCAGATACAGATCGTAATAGGTTAATGCGTTCTTCCTGTGATCGATAGATAGTTCTTTTTTAATGCGTTCTTTAAGGGTATGTGTGTTAAAACCAGCTAAAACAGCGCCTAGTGTCGGGTATTCAAGCATACTGTCGGAATGCCTTATGTAAAGATCTTCAAACCCACCGAGTTTTTCGGTGAGTATCTGACGAGCCCGGCGCATATTCCACCACGCCCGCAGGCTTGACTGTAGCCTGCGCTTAATAAGAAACAGTCTGTGCATCAGAGATTCTGGCCGGTAAAAGCCGGTTATATTGGCATCAGCTTCAAGAGCGGCTGCCAGAGAGGAGAGAGCGGCCGCCTGAAGATCTTCAACACTGGTACCTATTTTTCCAAACCACTGCTGTTTCTGTAGGGTGGTTTCGAAGTGCTTGATAGCTTCCTTTATATGCCCACTGTGATAAGCAACTCTACCTCTAACCAAATGCACCAGAGCACGGTGTTCTTCGCCATTTCGCAGGGGATATTGCTTAACACAGCTTTCAAAGTTATCCATGCTTCGTTTAGCACCGAGCAGGTTTATTTGCTCAATGTAAAGTATAGCCAGATTTAAGCTGGGGAGTACATGTTCGCAGCCATCCGGAAGACTGGTAGCTTTCAGCCAGTACTGTTCAGCTTTTTCTTCTTGGAAAATTTCTTTAAAAACTTCACCGGCGTTATTATAAGGCGTAGCTGGCTGTCCGATACCGGCACCGAGAGCCATTTCATAAGCAATGGCCTGTTTAAATATTTCCAGGGAGGTGGCAGAATCGCCTCGCATTGACAGCAATATACCAAGTACGTTTAACGTTCTGCCTGGTTCAGCACCTGCTATAATACCAAGCCGGGCAACCTTAATTGCTTCATCCAGTCTGCCGAGCTTCATAAGGATCCAGGCACGTGACCCGGGATACCAGCTGTCATAGTAGTTAAGCTTTGAGTACTGATCGAGTACGTCAAGGGCACCCTGATAGTCGTCTAAATTAAGTCTTATCTGGGACAATAGATACAGGAGATGGGCATGCAGTGCTCTGGTCAAAGGATCCGTATAGGGCGGAGACCCGTACTTCTCCTTAAATAGTTTAATGGCTTGTTTGATATATTTGAGTGCCAGGCGAAAATGTCCTACGTGAACCGAATAATACCCGGCAAGCAGCATATGAGCTTCGTACTTTTTGGGATCTTTTTTAAGTGCCTGTAAAAGTCTCGTTCGAGCATCTAAAAGCCGCTCATCTGCAAGTAGTACCCGCGCTTCATTTATAAGTTCATCGGCTGTTTTATCAGTCAGCTGATCGGGATCGTTCTTTGAAAGTTGGCTGGTGAATGGGTCAAACGGATCCTGAACATCTGCGAAGGAATAAGGAGCGAATACTCCTGCAAACACAAGCAGTGTTAAGAAAGGCCGCAGCAATGCCATCAGATTAGCTACTGGTTTTTTAGGAGAAGTTATGCTGAATAACTTTAACATAACTACCAGGTCCTTCCCGTCAGGCTATTTATAACTGATGTTGGATTCATCCAGCCCCAAAATCGCTTCGGCATGCTCTGTTTTTTTATAATATTAAAATCATGCTTCCTGAGCTGCTGTATCTCGGCAGGTGATAGAGAGTCGCCATTGTTTTTTGAGTAAGTGGCATCAAGCAGCAAAAGTGTAAGTTCTATCTTGTCAAACTGAAGCG
>RFHI01000116.1 GCA_003696425.1 Candidatus Dadabacteria bacterium
AAAAAGTAAAGAAAAAGCTGGAAAAATCCAGAAACAGTCAGCAAAAAAGTACGGGCCAGCCAAAAGCACAAACATCAGCTGAACAAAATAAGCAGGGCGCTGATAAAAAAGGTAACGGTCAACAAAAGGGTGATAACACCACTAAAAGTTCAAAAGAGCCTGAAAAACCAAAGGGCGAAAAAAACAAATCCTCTGCTGAGGCCAAGCAACAGGGTCGTAAAGATTCAGATGAAAACAATTCAGCAGAAAAAGATGCTAATCCAAATAACAGCTCTCTGGCCAAACCGGGAGAAAAAGCCGATAGAATAAGACTGTCTGATAAGGGCAAAGAAACCAATCTTCCTGGCAAGGGTTTTAAAGAAAAACGTATCCCCGGAAATAAAGAATCACTCGATCTGCGTTTTACCGGAAAAGAATCTAAACTGGAGCGCAATAAAGGCGTAGCAAAGTATCGGCGAAGAATTGAGAATATTGAATTGGCAAAACCTGAGAAAGAAGAGGGGAATATCTCACAGCCAATTCCCCTGGAGTACAGTGATATTCTGGAGTAATGTCCTAATCTGAATTTATTTTTGACTGTATTCACATTCGTTTAACATAATGCTAGCATTTTTACCATGACTACAGGTGATAATGTGTCAAATATTACTGATTCGGAACTACAGGAAGCACTGGTAGAGTTCAATCAAACCTTTAGCAGCATTGAGAGTGAGATTACCCGTGTTATTGTAGGTATGCAGGATATAGTCCGTCTTACTCTGTCTGCAGTGTTTGCAGGTGGCCATGTTTTGCTTGAAGGCGTACCCGGCCTGGGAAAAACTCTGCTGGTTAAATCAATTGCTCAAACGCTGGGCATGTCATTTAAACGTATTCAGTTCACACCCGATCTTATGCCCTCAGATGTGACTGGAACTCAGGTCTTAACAGAAGACGAGCAGGGTAGACGTAACTTTGAGTTCAAGCCAGGTCCGGTATTTGCAAATATTGTGTTAGCTGATGAAATTAATCGTGCCACACCAAAGACACAGTCGGCTCTACTTGAGGCGATGGAAGAAAAACAGATTACTGTGCTGAATGAAACTCACGCATTACCGCGGCCCTTCTTTGTGCTTGCCACGCAAAATCCGATTGAACTGGAAGGTACTTATCCCTTACCTGAGGCGCAGCTGGACAGATTTCTAATGAAGCTTCTGTTAAAGCCGCCAGGATCAGATGAACTTAAAGAGGTCTTAAACAGGACTACCGGCACAATAGTTCCACAGGCACGCTGTGTATTTCCAGAAGGACGGGCTACCCAAATTATTGAAGCTATGCGTCTTTTAGTCCGCAAAGTTATGGTAGCCGATCCGATGCAGGAAGTCCTGGTTAGAATGATTGCTGCACTAACACCAGACTCTCCATATGCAACTGAAAAGGTCAAACGATATGTACGATTTGGGCCCGGGCCGCGGGGAGCGCAGGCCGTTATGATGGCAGGTAAAGTTGCTGCCGTACTTGACTCACGTATAAATCTTGCCTTTGAGGATATTCGTACCGCCATTTTGCCCGCTCTCAGGCACAGGCTGGTATTAAATTTTCAGGCAGAAGCAGATGGCGTTACAGCTGATCAGATTATTGAAGAGGTGAAAAACGCCCGCTAAGATTATCAGGTTTACAGCTGTTATTAACTTGCAATTACTATGAGCTTACCGGCATCGTTTAGCCCTACCGTTTTAAAACAACTGGAATTACTTAGAATTTCAACGCGCCGGCAGTTTTTAGGCAGCCGTCAGGGAGCTCATATGTCACTTAAGCGCGGTCACGGAATTGAATTTTCTGATTATCGAAAATATGAACTGGGCGATAACCCCCGCCATATTGACTGGGGTGTCTATGCTCGAAGCGACCGACTATACGTCAAGCGCTATCAGGAAGAGCAGGCGCTGACTGCTATGATCACGCTTGACACCTCGCGCTCAATGTTTTTGCCGGAAGATAACCGCAAATGGGAACGCGCCCGCGATATTGCTCTTGCTCTCAGTTATATTGCCCTGATGGAACAGGATCTGGTAATACTTTCAGCACCGGGGGCCTTTGTCAGTCCGGCTCTTTCAGGTCCTCGCGCTATCCACACCGCCAGTACACTTCTCAATGGAATTACTTTAGCTGAAAATTTCAACTTTCGAAAAGAAATATTAAAGGCTATCGCTAGAGTCAGGCTTCCAACAGTAGGTATATTTATCTCAGACCTGCTAATGCCCTTTGAAGAGATAGAGGGTATTATTAATGGTATGCGCGCTAAAAATTTGGATCTTTACGTTATTCAGCTTCTCGGTCCGGACGACTTAACCCCGCTTGGCGGATCAGGCAATGCTCTTGCAGTCGATAGTGAAACAGGTGAGGAAATAGCAGTTGATTTTGATGAAGCCACTCTAAGTGAATACAAACAGCTTTTAAGCGATCATAACAAAACAATAAAAGCTTTTTTACAGGGTGCACGCATACCGTACTTAACAACTGCAAGTACTGAAAAGTTCGAGGATTTTATAACACATAAATTACCAGCTACGGGCCTTGTACAATGAGCTTGTTTTCCGGAATTCCTTTGGGCGTCACTTTGCCGATGGCCCTGTTATTGCTGCCAGTTGCTTTTGGCTTTCTTATCTACGTCTACTTAAGACATGGCAGGGGAGAGCGGCGAGTAGTGTCATCAGTACTTATAATGAAAAAATTGCGGCGTCAGTCAGTGAGTAGAAAAAAGTTTTTTCCTCCCCCCCGTTTTTTTATAGAGCTTATAATCCTCTCTCTGATAACTCTGGCCCTTTCCGGATTATACCTGCAAAAAAATAGCCGACACATTGCGGTTTTGATTGATAATTCCTTTAGCATGCAGAGCAAAGTAACTGCGAATAAAACTCTTCTTGATAGAGCTATTGAGCAGGCAAGGGCTATGATTGATAACAGCCCGGGTAGTAACCACTATATGCTTTACGTAACATCCCCTAAACTTATGGCTCTCACCAAAGAATTTTTATCCGGAAGAGCTACGAAATCTCTACTCGGCAATATTAGGTCCGAAGCAGCTGAGGATCGAATAGGCAGCGCAATTAAAAAAATATCTCAAACTGGAAAATATGAGAAAATAATAGTCTTTAGCGATAAAAAGATAGAGGCTCTAAGCCCAGATGGGAAACTGCCCGCAAATACAGTTTTCCCCCGACTGGTTCGAAGTAATAAACACCTGGAAAACCTGGCAATTTCATCTCTAAGCTTCGGCAGAGATATACGTTCAGAACACTCTTTAAAGATTAAAGCTGTTGGCTATACATCCAGAGAGATTGTAGCGCAAATACTTTTAGAACGAGCTGATTTTACCACATCCGGCCCAGCCTTCTCCGAAATGTTATCAAAAACCATCAGGCTTAATCCCGGACAACCACAGGAAGTACGAATAGAAAACTTTAAGGCCACCGCAGATGCATACAGAGTAAAACTTGCTCCGCATAGTATCAACTCACAATATACATATGATGCAATTGATTCAGACAGCTATTTCTGGTTCGTGCCAGATCAGGCGCAAACTACGATAGGGCTAATAAGTCCTTACACCATCAATGAGCTCGGTTTAAACAGAATTAACACATTAAAATTCAAAAAGCTTAACAGCACCCAACTAAAAACAGACCAGCTCACAACGGGAGCGTTTAGGGCTATTATTTATCACCGCACTATCCCCCCAGTTCTTCCACGCTATAATTCTTTAATTGTGCTTCCACCAGTGGATTCACCGTTTGCTGCCGGAGATCCTACAGATGAAACAACCCTATCTCACTGGGACAGCTCTCACGCGCTTCTATCGTATCTAAATCCACCAGCCTTAAAGATAAGCTCATTAATACCCTTAAGAGTGCCCATATGGGGTAATGAAATTATTAATAGTGTAAGTGGGCCAGCACTGATTGCCGGTGTTTCGCGAGACGCCAGAGTAGTGATTTCAGGATTTGAAATCTTCCCCTTCCAGGGCAGAAAGAATCCTGCGCTTAGCATTTTAACTCTTAACATACTTAAGTGGCTGACAGAGTCCTCTCTAACAGGTATCTACCGGACAGTGCCCTACACCATCAGTGAAGACCAGCTTTCTTCAGCTGATCTGCTGGACAGCATTGCTGCTGCCGGAACCAGAGTTGCTGCTGAAAGTAACTCTACAGTGACTCTTAATCGTCCCGGACTATGGAAGCTTAATCTGGCCAATAATGATTATAAACTTGTCGCGCTAAATTATTTTAATTCGGCTGAGTCAGACAATAGAAATATTCAAAAAGTATCTGTAACACTACCTGCAGTCAGAGAACTTTCCGGCAATGACAAAACAGAATTAAACACCTTTATGATTGCTCTGGCCGCAGCTTTACTTTTTATCTATGCAGTTTATCAGCTCATGGTTTGGACTCGCACCTTACCCGGGAGGCTGTTGTGATGCCCGGTTTAGACCAGCTTAAATTTACACAGTCACCTGAGCCGATTCTAGTAATAGCAGTTTTCTGTGCTCTGCTGGCTTATATTATTATAGGAATGACTAAAAAATATCCGCCTCTCCAACTATTGCTGCGTTCTGCAGCAATATGCCTGCTTACTTTGGCCTGCTTCAAGCCGTACGTGGAAGAGGTAAAAACTGGCGGTAGCGCTCTGGCACTGGTTGATATTTCCGACAGTATGGATGAGGCAGTAGCTGAGGATTTAATCTCCCAGCTTAAAAACCTTAAAAAAGACAATTTAGATATTGATCTGCTTCCTTTTGCCGCCGAGCCCGCTTCAGCTGCAGTGGCACTTACCTCCGACACTCACTACAGTTCGCTGAAAAAGAGCTGGGCGGGACTTAACACAGGTAAAAGTAATTTGGAAAAAGCTCTATCATACGCTGCGGAAAATACCCAAGGTGCTGTGCTGCTTATAAGTGATGGCTGGCAGACAGCTGGTAGTATTAATAAGATTACTGACATTCTCAGTGAAGATAAAATTTCGCTGTTTCCGCTAATCCCACCGGCAAACGGCAGAGAATCAACCGGTCTTAGACTTATTAACCTGTATGCTCCACTTACAGCGAGAAGCGGAGAGAGTGTGCCTGTGTTTGCTGCGCTTCAAAATAATACGGAATCCACTCAGTCAGGTACTCTTATAGTAAAGCACGGCTCAAAGGTGGTACTTAAAAAGCACGTATCGATTGGCCCCAATAAAGAAATAGTTATTAAGTCAAAAAGCGATCCTAAACAGGAAGGCATTAAGGAGCTTCGCGCTACCTTCATTCCTGATAGTAGCAACTTACAGCAAAGTTCAGCACTTACATATATCTCTACCGAAAAACGGGAGCGCGTTTTAGTACTGAGCGGTTCACGGGATGATGCAAGATTTTTAATACCACTTCTGCAGGATAAATCTTACAGAGTTGCCTCAAACATCCCCGGCCGCAATTTTAAACTTCCTGATCTGGGCGATTATTCGGTGGTAGTTCTTAATAATATTGAACGCGACCGGCTTGGCGGTGGTGCACCTGAAAAAATTGTGAATTTTATCAGACAGGGTGGCGGATTAATTATGATCGGTGGGAACAGGAGCTTTGGACTGGGTGGCTACATTGGGAGCGAAATTGAAAAAGCGCTGCCTGTGAAACTTTTGCCCCCTCGAACCAAAAAAAAGCGGGTTAACGTAGCCGTAGCTCTTATACTTGATAAATCCAGAAGCATGGCTACAGCCAATAAAATTGATTTTGCGAAAGAATCTGCCCGCGAAGTAATCCGCAATCTTAAAGATGATGATTTTGTTGGTGTGATTGGCTTTGACTTTACGCCATTTGAAGTGGTGCGGATGGGGCAGCTAAGACAAATCAGAAGACAGGCACTTGATCGTGTCAGCAGGCTGTTTGCAACCGGTAAAACAAACATGCTGCCTGCTATAGATGAAGGACGCAGGAGACTTATGAAAGTTCCTGCCGGCAGAAAACACATGATTATTCTTACAGACGGCAAGATACCTGATGCCGGCCCGGTATACATTGAAGTTGTAAGACAGATGAGAATGCTGGGAATAACTGTATCAACTGTTATGCTGGGTCCGGAGCTTGACGGTGGATTTCTAAGAAGCCTGGCTAATCTCGGTGGAGGCGCCTATTACCAGACCAGCGATCCACGTAATCTTCCCAGAATATTTATGACAGATATTAAAGTTTCAACCGGAGAGCAAACACTTAGAGAAAACAGTGAATACCTGGTGCGTAGAGGCCCTGCGGGCATCCAGAGCACACAAATCAGAAATTTTCCTCCTCTACTGGGTTACGTACAAACCGGCCGGCGCGATAAAGCCAGCCTGGAGCTGGTGGTAATTAGTGGCGGCAAGGCTGAACCGCTGCTGGCCTCCTGGAAATACGGCAAGGGGAGAGTTATTGCCTTTACATCAGATGCTAATGGCCGCTGGTCACGACCGTGGGTCAGATGGAGTAAGTTTTACACCTTCTGGTCAAATCTGGTAGATTCAGCAAGGCCTAAATCTGGCTCTACCACCAGCAATATGCCTTTTGATTTGCGTTACACTATTGACGGCAGCTTGCTCAAATTGGATCTAAGTATCTTCTCTGAAAGTGTTTCGGGCTCTGTAGCCGCTCGGATAGTAATGCCTGATCAATCAGAGCGGAAGTTTGAATTTGAACATCTGGCGCCAGGAAAGTACGCAGCTACTATAGAAGATATAACTGCCGGCAAGTACGAGGTCCATATAGCAGCAGGAGGAAGCAAGCTTACTCCCGTTGCATTCTATATTTCCGGCGAAAATTTCGGTGAGGTTCGCGGCAAAGGCTTTAACACCTCGCTACTTGCAAATTTGGCTGGTATTAGCTCTGGGATTATTAACCCGGCCATTGAGGATTTAAGACCAGAAATTAAAAAGAAAACAACCAGCAGGGATCTTACCTTATGGCTTGTTTTTATCTCTCTAATGCTTGTCGTTCTGGAAATATTTGTGAGAGAAATAGGATTTAAACCCTTGAGATTGCCTGGTCATATCCCAAATACGGTTTAATTTACAACCCGAATTTTTCACGAGAAATTAACGCGGCTCAAAATTGCGCCTCTCGTGACGGATTCTCATGAAAAATCCGGGATATAAAACAATCCAGGAGGCTCGCCACCTCCTGGTAGTTAAATTACTGTTGTTCCTATCTGCTACTTAGAATCATCACACCAGCCTGCTCCACACCCTGCAGCAACTCCCTGTAGCTCCTTCTAGCTTTTCTGGATGTCAGCACAGCTTTCTTACGAACACGTTTAATTCTATTACAATTTGCAGCCAGAAACCTGGCACGACGAATAGCCCTCGGCAGTCTGCGGGTATTATACTGCAATAGCCTAGGCTCAGAAAGTATGCGATTCTGGCGTTTAATATCAGACAGCTCTAGGCTACAATTTCTGCTTTCTTCTGCCAGCTGGGTCTTCTCATCCTGGAGCTTCGCGATCTTTTCTTGAAGCACTTTAATCTGCGCATCTTTTTGATCTAATTCTTCTCTGAGCGCCTGATTATCCGCAGTTAGCTGTGCAATTGTATCATCAGCACCAGCAAGATTCTGTTTGCAAACAGCATAATCCCTTTCAATTTTTATGCACTGCAGGCATCGCCGGGGACTGCACATCATTACAGGTGGGGGGACGTCCCCACCTCCGCCACCTTTAACTGGTATCTGATTAGTTAACTGCCCGAAAGCAGAAATCGAGGTTAATACAATAAATGCCGGAATATATAAAACAACTGAAATTCTTTTAATGATTACCATAACCAACTACCTACAACCTGCTTATTGCCTATTAAAACTAACCTTCTAATTAGATGGTCGCGGTTATGATAAGTTTTGCTTCCGGTGTGACATAAATTTTTAAAAAATACGAAATTTTCGTAAGAATTTATGAGTTACTCACTCAACAATTACTCCGCCCATTTAGCTCTCAGCCAGTAAATTAGGGTCAATGTCAATTTTCGAGCGAACCTTAAGCCGGTTTACAATCGCTTTCAACATGAGCTCGGCCATTTGGGTTTTCTGGGTGGCCTCAGCAGACCTCATCTTTTCGCGCAACAGCTTTTCAGCCGGCCGCTTTATATTTTCAACAGCAAAGATATAATAGTTGTCGTTAATCTGATAAGCCTCCTCTGAAACGTCTCCAGCCTTAGCGACATTAAATAGCCAGTCCTTTATCTTACTATTGCCAAAAACAGGACCAACCGCCAGCGCGCTTCTTAAAGCTTTTCTCTCACGAACAGTTAAGTTGCGGGCCTTAGCCAGCGCTCTCAAATCCCGCCTTTTCATAGCTTTTAGTTCTTTTACAATTTTTTCAGCCTCATCTTTTACAAGCTCTTTAGCCTTTTCATGTTTCACTGCAGCAACAACTTTATCCTTCACTTTTTCAAGAGCAGGAATTTCAGAGTCACGAAACTCTTTAATTTCTGCCATAACTGTAAGAGCTCCAGAATCAACCAGCTGTTTCTTTTCCTCCGGAAAGTCAAGGATCTTACGGGTCACCCCCTTTAACCGTGGCTCGGGATCTCTTACAGCTTCCAGCAGACCTGGTGTTGATGCAACCTTGAGACCCTTTTCCACGGCAAATTCTTTTAACGATTTCCCGGATTTTTTAAACTCATCAAAAACCCCCTCTGCATATGCTGCCGTAAATGCTGGAGCTTCTCGAGTCCTAATCTTTTCCTCAATTTCCTGGCGAACATCTTCCAGCTTCTTAACTCCTGGTGGCACATACTCATCTACCATTACTATTTCGTAGCCATAGTCAGTTTCAATCAGCGGTGCAAGGCCTGGTGATTTCATATCAAAAACCGCCTTTTCGAAAGCCTGGTCTCGCTCTCCCCTTTTTATCCAGCCCAAATCACCACCAAGCGTTTTAGTGGTAATATCATCTGAAAACTGCAGCGCAAGAGAGGCAAAGTCTTCGCCACTTGCTGCACGCGCATGCACATCTTCAGCCTTCTTTTTAACCTTAAGCATAGCTTCAGGATCGGCTTTCGCCGGGTAATTCAGTTGAATATGGCGAGCCTTAACTTTATCAACCGTTTTAAACTCGTTTTTGTGATCAAGGTAATAAAACTCAATATCTTCAGGCTGAATTTCCACTAAATTCTTATAGTCCTTCGGATCAAACACTACGTAGTCGTAACTTACCGCTGGCTTAGTCTCATATTCTACTGCGTGGTTCTCATAATAAGCTAAAATCTGATCCTCACTCGGAGATTTAACCTTTTCCTCAAAAGCAGCGGGAGAAAGTTCAATGTAACTCACATCATAACTAGTTTCGTTACGCTCGATCAGAGTCCTGAGCTCACGCTGCGGCACAAATGATATGTCACGTATAAATCCCCGCAACATGCTACGTAGCGCATCCTCTGCTAGCCTGTCCTCAAACTCTTTTGCAGTCATTCCAATTTGATTTAAAAACCCCTGGTACTGAGCCGCATCAAAGCCGTGCGAAAATACCTGATTAAATAAAATCTCTCTCAGCTGCCGTTTGCCAACATATAGTCCCAGCCTGGTCGCTTCACGCTTTAAAAGAACATTTTCAATCAGCTGATCAACCAGTCGATCATTTAAATTCGCAAGGAGAGTAGGAGCCAGCTTGGAATAGTTCTCCCCCAGCATTACCCGGTAACGATCCTCTACGTTTCTCCTCTCACGCTGAAAATCTGAGTACGTTATCTTTACATCGTCAATCTGAATGGCATGCGGTTCTTCACGAAAAGACACAAAATTCACACCAAAACCGGTCATAACCAGCACAATCGCAGCAATTGCCAGCACTCCAATAAGTGACTTCCTATACTTTCTGATAGTTTTAAGCATCTGTATTTTCTCTTCTAAAGTATCCAAACAACTTCTTAACCTGCCCCGCCTCGGGTGGCTCAGCTGGCCGCCATTCTACCCTATCTCTAATAGAATTTAAAAGAGCTCGACAATCCTCAAGCATCGACGGTGTAGTCAGCACACAAACAAGCGAACTGCGGATATCCAGTGTACGTACAGTACCAATGCCTTCATATGCTTCAAAAAAAGCCTGAAGTAACACTACCTGGGATCCGGGGACTAAAAGATAAATAACAACTGTTTGATCATCAAGAACATATGGCTTTAAATTCACTTTATCTCCGTTTATTTCAGTGTGCCGCAGCAACAAACTAGCACCCCCGTACTAATAACTACTTTCAGAAAAAATACTGACTACAAGCAAATTGCAGCTTATTAGTCTGCATCCTTTTCAAGCTCAGCTTTAAGAATTTCATTTGCCAGCCGGGGGTTTGCGCTGCCAGCTGTCTTCTTCATTACCTGGCCAACAAGAAACCCTAACACCTTCTGGTTGCCGCTTTTAAATTCTTCTACTTGCTTGCTGTTTTCCTGTAAGACCTGTTTTACTACAGCCTCAAGCTCTTCAGGGTCGGTTATCTGTTTTAGCCCCTTTTCTTTTACTATAACTTCAGGGTCTTTACCTGTCTCCCAGATATCATCAAATACCGCCTTGGCTATTTTTC
>RFHI01000117.1 GCA_003696425.1 Candidatus Dadabacteria bacterium
ATTTAATGTTCTCCAGAAAAAATTCGGGCTGCGACACCACCAGTGATGCTGATATACCTCCAAAACCTGTAGCATTTACCATAAGCTTGTGTATGTTTCTATTTATATTTTTAAAGGGTAAATCATAAGGAAAATCTGCGTACTTGTCACCGCTTAGAAGATAAAGCGCATATTCAAGCGAGAGTGCCGCGCTGGCTCCAAAGGCGTGTCCAATCAGCCACTTATTAGAGAGCAATAAGGGTATATTACCATTAAAAACATTCCTGACAGCAGCAAGTTCAGCGCTATCACCGTTAATTGTCCCGGGTGCATGCGCAATTACGGCATCAGGCATATTTATGGTTTGCATACTTTGAAGCGCCTTTTTCATTGAATTCTGCAGGGTATTGCCAGCAGAGGAAATATCGGTGTGGCCACTAATTTTTTCCGAAGAACCGCCGAACCCCTCAATTACTGCATAGACCCTTCCAAGCTGATCCGCAACTTCATCTGCCGTCATAAGCTCCAGTGCAAACACAGCTGCGCCCTCACCAAGGATAAATGTATTCTGGTTTATGCAAAGTGAACCGAACGGACGGCAGGGCCATTCATCCTCAATTTTACTGTAAATTCCAAGCGCTTCCATTTGTGAAACCGTAAACGGTGTTAACGCTGCTTCAGCACCGCCAGCCAGCGCCACTTCCGCCATCCCGCTTTTAAGCCAGGCACAGCAATTAGCAATTGCATATAATGCCGTACTGCATGTCATAGAATGCTCAAAGGCCGGACCATCAAGATTAAGATCCTGCACGACACGGCTTGAGAGATTGCCGCATGTAGTCGTTGGCGATGCATAGGGGCTTACCCTTCCGCTCTTAAGAAAGTTCTCGTGATAAGCCTCGAAGAGTCCAGTTGCCCCCCGTGAAGAGCCAAGCGATACTGCAACACCCGTTCTGCCGGAGTCCCAGCCTGCATCTACAAAAGCTTTTCTGGCTGCTGCCACAGCCATAAGTACTGAGCGGTCCAGCCGGCGGTAATCGCGAATGCTTAAAAGTTGTTCCAGCTCGGCCTCAGCGCTATCAGCAAGCCTGCAGCAGCTATATGCTATTTCGGCTACAGTTATATAAGAAGCATTCAATAAAGCCTCACGGTAATTTTCCCGCACCTCATCCTTTCCAGCTCCCAGGGCAGAGAGTGAGCCAAAACCTGTAATTACAGGATATTTGTCTTTTCCGGCTATCATGTTTACCTTTAAGTGTTAGAGCTAAAGCTAATAAATTTTCTCGTGATTTAACAGAGCGGCAAGAATAATTATTTTAATGAGCACTCACCCCCTGCTTGAGTTAAAAGATATTCATAAGCACTATACATCAGGAAGCCGCACAGTTAAGGCTCTTAGGGGCCTGTCTTTTAATGTTAATAGCGGTGACTACCTGGCCATCTGCGGGCCATCCGGCTGCGGTAAATCAACGCTGCTGGGAATAATGGGTCTCTTGGATTCGTTTGATTCAGGCAGCTATCTTATAAACGGTGAGGACACAACATCACTTAACGATATGAGGCTGACTGCTCTTCGCTCAAAATTTTTTGGTTTTGTTTTTCAGAGCTTTAATTTAATAGAGCGAATGACAGCGCTCGAAAATGTAGCCCTACCGCTATATTACCAGAGAGTTTCAAAGACTGATCGAACAGAGCGGGCTAATCAGGCTCTCTCTGCAGTCGGATTAAGCGGGCGTGCAACTCATTTTCCCGGCCAGCTCTCCGGCGGTGAAATGCAACGGGTGGCAATTGCCAGGGCGCTTATAACTTCTCCGGCTGTTTTACTGGCAGATGAGCCGACCGGCAATCTTGACAGTAAAACAGGAGCGCAGGTAGTAGAGCTTTTTGAAAATTTAATTACTGAAAACCTATGCCGGGCTTTTGTCTTAATTACCCACGATCTACAACTGGCGAAAAGAGCTACACGTCAGATAACACTTGCAGACGGTAAGATAGTTTCAGATTCAGGGAGAATTTAATGAAAACTCAATTTCTAATGGCAATTTTTTTAACTTCACTGCTTTCAGCCTGCAGTCGTGATAATCCCGCAGCACACTTCCGCACAGATAAGGTAAGAAAGGCAGATCTTACCCGCACCGTATTTGCCAGCGGACTGACAGCCCCCTGGCGTACCCTTACCCTTAAAAGCAAAGCCTCAGGCGAAGTTCTTAAAGTAACTGTTCAGGAAGGCGACCGCGTAGAGGCAGGAAAGCTTCTGGTTGAGCTTGACCGCTCAGATGCCGAGCAGGCACTGGCAGAAGCGAAAGCGCGTCTCAATCTGGCTGAGACAACAGTGCGGATTACCAGAGCACGCTTTGAAAGAATTGCCAGACTTCGAAAGCAAAAACATATTTCAGCTGATGAGTACGAAAACGCCGAACTAAAATACGCTGAAGCTCAGGCTGAACTTGCCACCGCACGCTCAAAACTTACGCTTGCGCAGGAGCGACTTGATGATACAACCATAACCGCCCCAATTTCTGGCGTGATTTCCAGAAAATTTATCGAACCGGGACAGATTGTAGCCTCCGGAGTGGCTGCTTTTTCGGGTGGAACCGATCTTCTTGAAATGGTAACGCTTGATCCGATAATAGTTACAGCTGAGTTTGACGAGAAAAGTGTTACTGCTCTTAAACTGGGGCAGCAGGCAACTGTAACGCTTGATGCCTTTCCCGAGCGTGAATTTAAGGGAACGGTTCTGACTATATCGCCGGTTGGA
>RFHI01000118.1 GCA_003696425.1 Candidatus Dadabacteria bacterium
ACGACAGCGATCAAGAAACTCCCTGACATTTAAACTCATGACAAGAGCGTCTTCGCCATTATCCACGTAATACCCTTTTCTACGGCCGACTTCATAAAACCCGAGTGAGTCATAGAGACTTCGAGCCGGTTTATTGCTTTCACGCACCTCCAGAGTAACCCAGCGAACCCCACGATCATAAAAATCAACAGTAACGTACTGCAAAAGCCCGGAAGCTATTCCGCGCCGTCTGAACTGCGGGAGCACCCCCACTTTCAAAACGTGTGCTTCATCGGCAACCACATGTGCCAATAAGTATCCCGCCAGCACTCCCTGCTGCCTGGCACCATAATATAGAGATAATGGCTTAAAAAACTCCCGTTTAAGCAGCGCTTGAGACCAGGGGTTTGGTTCACAGACTTTTTCTATCCGTGAAATATCAGGCAAAGAAGATACAGAAAGCCGGCAGAAAATGACGGGCGCAGTAGCTTTCTTTATTACCTTTTCCACCAAAGTCTATACTGTTGCCTCCAGTGCCTCGCGTGCGCGGGATACCAGAGCACTGAAGCTTTCACTGTCATTGACGGCCAGATCCGCCAAGATTTTCCTGTCAATCGAAATATCAGCTTTTTTCAACCCGCTCATCAAACGATTGTAACTCAACCCTTCACGACGAGCAGCAGCATTGATCCTGATAATCCAAAGTCTTCTAAACTGGCGTTTTCTTGCCCGGCGATCCCGATAAGCATAGGCCAAACTGCGATGAACGGCATCGCGTGCAAATTTATAAACGTTCTTTCGACGACCTCGGAAGCCACTGGCCATTTTCCGTATTTTGTTGTGTTTTCTTCTACTGGCGAAACCTCTTTTAACGCGCATGATGTTTCTCCGTTTATATCAGTTTAGGCCTGTTTTTTAAGGTAAGGTAATAGTCTGCGAGCCGTCCGCTTATCTGCTGCTGATACTTCTACACTACCCCGCAACTGACGCCTGCGCTTTGGGGTTTTCTTAGCTGTATTATGGCTTTTAAAAGCCTGGCCTCGCTTTAATTTTCCTGAAGCATTGGCGCGGTACTTTTTATAAGCCATTCTGTTGGTCTTCATTTTTGGCATTTTACTTAAGCCTCACATAAAATCTACGGCGCTTATCAATTAGAAGCTACCGGCACTTTAAAATCTTTTCAAAGTCAAAAAGCCCACCTGCTCAAACCTGACTTCCCTGTACTGGTAGGCACGAGTGGATTCGAACCACCGACCTCTTGCCTGTCAAGCAAGCGCTCTAACCAACTGAGCTACGTGCCTGTGTCGGGCGAATCCCTCAGGCCCTTGTTTTATTCTAGAATTAAACTTGCTTCCGGCCTTCGACTCAAAAGAGCCGCAGCTTGGCAGTCAACTCCGGGCTATTTAGCGCTCCTTTTTATCGTAAATATACTAAAAGGTCAATAAAATCTACTGGAAAGGGCCGGTTGCGGCCTAATATTAGGCCGCAACCGGATGCATTTACTTAAGAACCAGTGGGGTTATGATTCTTCCCTGCGGTACAGGTTCAGCTACCCGTTCCGAACAGCTCGCTGTGCACTGTTTAAGCCTGTTAAGCTGCTCTCTGAGCTGCTTGCTGCTAGGCCCTTTCTTAAGAAGCGCCATAGTCCTGGTCCCAAAGTAAACTTCAGTGCGACCTGGAAATCCAAACATTGTTTCCTCCATCGGTTAGACGCTGCGTCTAAAACCCCGATAAAGCCAGAGGAAAACCAGGTAAAACCGTACGCACGTAAGTTGTTACTATTATTGTATTACTACTGGAAGAGCTATGCAAAAGCCAGGTGGAAATATTAAAAAACACTAATAAAAACGATAACAAAGCTATATCGATCAGGAATGTTTAGATAAGTATCTATTCATGTATATGCCCGGCGCAAGCCGGGTGTAAACGCAATGTACGCTGGCCAGCTATCAATTTGCAGCCAATAAACTGGCTGCCTCTCTTTCTCCAGCCTGCGGTTCAGTACGCGCCTGTCTTACGTCACGAAAGACATCAAATGTTTTCAACAGATCATAAGCTCTCTGAAACTGCTTATCACGCTTTAACCACTCATTTAAATCAACTGTCTCAATTCTTAAAACCTGTAATTCTTTCTGTTCTACCGGAGTCTTATTTATCTTACGTAATCCAGATGAATCATCATGTTCCGTTGGATTCTTTATGGCCCCGGGCAAGTCTCCTTCTCTAATCGGTTGAGGTCTGTGATGCGGCTTTAACTGTTTTACCGGCTCCTCCTGAATTTCTGGCTCAACAACTATGTCCGGTTTAATACCGGTTGCCTGTATAGAGCGGCCGCTCTTTGTATAGTAAAGAGCAGTTGTAAGCGTTAATGCTCCACCATTTTCCAAGGGCGTAATAGTCTGAACCGATCCCTTTCCGAAACTTTGTGTTCCGAGCACCAGGGCCCGTCCATGATCTTGAAGTGCTCCGGCAACAATTTCTGATGCCGAAGCAGAGCCGCCATTAATCAACACAATAATCGGGTAATCCGGCTCCGTACCCTCACGATGGGCAAAAAACTTTTGTTTTTGACTCTCCACCCGACCATCTGTATATACAATCAACCCCCCATCTAGAAACATATCACTTACCCGAATGGCCTGAGTCAAAAGCCCCCCGGGATTATTACGTAAATCAAGTATAATCCCTCTCAGTTCCTTATTATCCGAAGCTGCTTTAAGCTTTTCAAGAGCCTTATGCAGATCATCCGCAGTCTGCTCCATAAACTGGCTAATTCTTACATAACCCAAACCATCGCCGAGATAACGACTTCGTACGCTGGTAACCTTTATGATATCCCGAACAACCGTTATATCAATCAGTCCAGGCACTCCCTTCCTTTGCACAGAGATAGTAATCGGAGTTCCCCGTGGCCCCCGCAGACGTTTTACTGCATCTACCAGAGAAAAATCCTTGGTAAACTTACCCTCAATCTTCACAATGGCATCACCAGCTTTGATTCCAGCCTTCTCAGCAGGTGACCCTTCCATGGGGGCTACAACAACCAGCAAGCCATCTTTAATGGTAATCTCAATTCCAAGCCCTCCGAACTCCCCTTTAGTCTGCACCTGCAAATCCTGATAAAAATCAGGATCCAAATATCCACTATGTGGATCAAGCGTTTGTAGCATTCCCTTAATCGCACCCTCAATCAGCTTCTTGTTTGAAACCGGAGTCACATAGTCGCGCTGAACAATCGCCATTACGTCAGTGAAAATTTTGAGCTGATCATAAAGATCATCTTTGGTGCTGGTCTTAGCCAACCCAACGGGTAGGCTTCTTCCACCAAAAAACAGACAGACTGCCAGAATTAAAGTTAATGCAATCCAAACCCTTTCCCTGCCAGTTAACTTTGAAAGCATAATTACCTCATAAAAACTCGTATTTATACGAGATTAACAGCTTGTCTTAAACTCCTCAAGCTATGATCAACACAGAAAACCCCCAAACAGTAACGTTGGCTATTTAAGCCGCCCCCTATAATAATTGTTAGGATTTACGGGTGTGCCATTCTTACGAATTTCAAAATAAAAACTGCCCTCATCGTTAGTGTCGGCTATTATTGCCCCTTTCTTCACGATATTCCCCCGTTCAACCATCACTTTCCCCAGACGCCCGTAAAGACTATAGTATCTCCTGCCGTGGTCAATAATCACTATAGTACCGTAACCAGGCAGGCGGCCGGCATGCGCAACTCTACCACGGGCAATAGCTTTAACCGGTGACTGTGGCTTTACGGTAAATTCGATCCCCTTGTAAAAAACCATATCTTTAAAGCTCCTGTAGCGTCGGCGACCAAATCCCTGTTTAACACGGCCAACAACAGGCAACACAAGAGAACCCTTTTGACGGAAAAGCCCCTCCCCACGATAAGGCCCTGATGGGGCTATAATTGCAGAATTTTTGGGTTTGCGCCCGGGTAAATCCGGACCAGGATTAACCTCACCGGCCAGTGAAAGTACAACCGTTTCGAGTCGCAACGCCTCAGCCTGTAATTTACTCAGGCTTTCGTTAATCTCATCTTCTTTTTGCTTAAACTCCGTAAGTAGTTTTTCTTGACGTCTAAGTTCATAATCAAGTTCTTCTTTTTTGCCTGAAAGACTCATTTTCAGGGCTAGGGCCGCCTTCTTTTTTTGCTTGAGTAACTTAATATTTTCAGTTCGTTTTACCAGCAGACCTTTTAATTTTGAGATAGTTTTTAAATCAAAAGAACGTATGCGGTTCAGATAATATGCATTTCTGGAGAGATTGGATATATCACTGAGCCCCGTTAGTATTCCAACCGATGTATTTGAGTTAGTTATATAGATGGCCTTTAATCGCCTTATCGCGATCCGTTTTAAATGTGCAATTCGCTGATCATCACTTTTTATTTGTAACACAAGATTATCAATCTGCTCGCTGCTCTTTTTAAGCAAGGAGGCATTGCTCTTCAAATCAGCCCGGATTTTATTCAGCTTATTTTTGAGCTTATCTACTGCAATAGAAATTTCTCTCCGTTTTTCTCTTAAATTCTGTAATTTTTGTTCCTCCTGCTTAATTGTGTGCCGGAGAGACTCCAGCCTAAAGTTGCTCTCAGGAGCTGCGGCCATTACCTCATGCACAAAAGTACATAGGCAATAAATGCACAATAATAAGCCCAATCCCCTATTCATACTCAACCTGTCTGACAGCCAGATAACTTCCAGTCAATCCTATAACGCCGCCAAGTAGTACCACTGCAGCGGAGTATATCCAAGTAAGCGGTTCAATTCGGACAAACAGGACATTTAATAATGGAGAATTGAACATTAAAGAGTTAAGTCCTATTACCAGCAAATGACAGAGGCCTATCGCCAGCACCCCTGCAAGCAATCCCTGCAGTACGCCCTCAACCAGGTAAGGTGCTCTAACGAACAGTCTGGTAGCACCAACCAGCTGCATAATTGATATTTCTTCCCTGTGCGAATAAACAGCCAGCAGAATTGTTATCGCTATTACAAAAGCTGTTATGCCCAGCATTAATATCACTGCTAGAACACCAAACTTACGAGCCGAGCTTATAACTGTGTCAAGCCTGTCAAAAAGCCCCCGATTAATGTGAACAGCATCAACCGCCGGGCTGGCAGAAACTAAATTAATAAACGACTGAAGCTCACTTGAGCCAGCTATTTCGCTTTTAAAGCGCACCTCAAATGACTCTGGCAGCGGGTTCTCCTGATCTAATCCTTCCAGCAAACTGCTATAGCTGCCCAACGAAGCCTGAAACTCTTTTAGCGCTTCCTGCTTATTTATAAATTTAACCTGATCCACCAAATTCGATGATTCAATAATCTGCCTCAACTCAGCAATCTCCTGCTCATCTGCGCCATCCACAATATAAACACGCATAGGAACGCTACTCTGTATCTCTGCCAGCACACGATTAGTGTTCTCAATAAACACACAAAGCAGCGAAAACACCAGCAAAGAAGTGCTCATGGTTACCAAGGTTGCTAGCGCTGTTAGGGGAGATCGGGCAACATTTTCCAAAGCTCTTTTAACAACTTGCAAACACTTACGTGGGACTGAGAGTCGCCCGGGATTTATACCCTTCTGCCAAACCTCTTCAAGCCTGACAGTGTCAAGTGTTTGCTCTAGTGAAGCATTTTTATGTCGCGACATCAGATTACTACTCAAGTCTCCCCGGCCTTTCAAAATCGCCTATAATTTTCCCGCGATCCAGCACAACCGTTCTTAAGTTAAGCTCTTCAATGATCGCCAGGTTGTGTGTGGCAACCACTACAGTTATGCCAGCGGCATTAGCTTCCAACAAAAGATCAAAAACAACATTGGTCATATCCGGATCGAGGTTGCCGGTAGGCTCATCGGCAAGAATCAGTTTTGGCTTGTGAACTAATGCCCTTGCCACAGCCACACGTTGCTGCTCACCACCTGAAAGCATTTGAGGCAGGGCATCAGCACGATCATCAAGTTCAATCAGCTTCAGCATATCCATGGCCAAGTCGGTTCGCTGTCTTTTAGGTACCCCCTTAACTTCCAAACCAAGGGCGACATTATCAACCACCGAACGCCGTGGCAGTAAACGGTAGTCTTGAAAAACTACCCCTACTTCTCTCCGCAGGTAGGCTATATTATCTTCATCTACAACTGAGAGATTCCTTCCCCCTACCAGCACCTGTCCCGAAGTGGCCCTGGTAGCTCCAAACAAAAGTTTCACCAGTGTCGTCTTACCGGCTCCGCTTGCACCTGCGATAAACAAAAAATCTCCTTCATGCACACGCAGTTCTATCCCTTTTAGCGCCGGCTGGTCAGGAGGGTAAATTTTTTGTACATTATGTAGCCTAATCATGTAGATACGGATATGCGCAAAAATATGCGGTTTTTAACTTCCCCAAGCAAGCACCGAGGAACGCTGACAGCACGAAAGGCTATCCGGCGAATCTTTAATCAACTGCCAGCTATTGCCCCGCTTATAATACTGTTTACAACATCTTGTTCCATTTTTGCTTCTAGTACAAGTACGTCTGTTAAGATACCTGCTAAGAGAGTATCTTCGAACAGCTGGCGCTTTACTCAACTCTCTGCTGAGCCCTTTGTCTACCGCGCGGATAATTCCTCAGACGGGCATGCGCTATATTTCACAGCAATTAAAGATTGTGGACTACCTAAGAATAGCGTTAATACAGCTGCACTAACCCGTCAGCTACTGGTTGGCTTTGAAAATATCAGGGTACTCAGAAAAGACAACCGAAGCCTTAATGACACTAATATAACCCAGGTTTTTTTTAGTGCCAGCCTGGACAATACCCCTCTTGTACTGGTGTCATATTCATTCCAAAAGGCGGACTGTATTACAGATGTGGTATTTTGGGATAAAAAATCTGCCTCACAATCGTTTATAACCGAGAACACCGACCAATTAGATAAACTATTTTTAATTGCCTTAAAAGAGATCGGTTAACTATGTACGGTATACGAGAAATCATTTGCTCACTTGGAGCCTACTGCATAATGGTGCTTGAGGTTGGGCGTGACATTTTTCGTCATGGAGTTGAACCAAAAGAACTTATACGCCAGATAGTACGAATAGGCAGCGCATCAGTACCAATTGTGCTCTTAACAGCAGTGTTTACCGGTATGGTTTTAGCTCTTCAAACAGCTTATGGGCTGCAGCGTTTCGGGGCGAAAAACTACGTAGGCAATGTAGTCAGCCTTGCAGTCACAAGGGAGCTTGGCCCGGTACTGACAGCTTTGATGCTATGTGGCAGAGTTGGAGCTGGTATTGCTGCTGAGATTGCTTCAATGGTTGCAACGGAACAGGTTGATGCCATGCGGGCACTCGGAGCAAATCCGATCCGTAAGCTAGTCTCCCCGCGAGTGGTGGCAGCTGTCATTGCCCTTCCTGCTCTGGTCATTATGGCTGATATTATTGGAATGTACGGTGGTGTACTGGTAGCGGTCTATGAGTTAAATATTACTGCTCATACCTACTATGAATCAATCAAGTACACTATCCTGATTCGTGATGTAATTGACGGTCTGATAAAGAGCAGCATCTTTGGGTTTTTGCTTGTAACCATTGCCTGCTACAAAGCATTAAACACACGTGGTGGCACAGAGGGTGTCGGCTTGACCACCACTGCTGCAGTAGTAATTTCATCAGTTGTAATATTTGTTTCTGATTTTTTTCTGACTAAACTGCTTATAGCCCTGGGCTGATTATGGAAGAACCGGTTATAGATATCAGGAATCTAGCTATTAGCTTTGGGCCACTTGAGGTTCACAGGGATATTACCTTTCAGATTAAACGCGCAGAACGGGTAACTATCATGGGCCCGAGCGGTACAGGAAAAACTCTTATCCTGAAGAGTATTATAGGGTTATTACGCCCAACTGCCGGAAGTGTTACTGTACTTAATCAACCGATCTCTGAAATGAAAGAGAGTGAGCTTCTCTCAGTTAGGCGTCATATCGGCATGCTTTTTCAGGGAGCAGCACTGTTCGACTCGTTGACTGTGTTTGAAAACGTCGCCTATGGACTAAGAGAGCGTAACTTAAATGAAGAATCTGAGATAGAGGAAATTGTGCGTGAAAAACTGGACCTTGTTGGTCTTCCGGGTATAGAACATAAGTATCCCTCAGAGCTTTCAGGTGGCCAAAAAAAGAGAGTCGGTCTGGCCAGAGCGCTTGCTACATCGCCACAGGTAGTCTTGTTTGATGAGCCAACCACCGGGCTTGATCCTACATCAATTAAAATGATTGATGAATTAATAAATAAGATTAACGAGCAATATGGTATAACTGTTATTTCAGTAACCCATGATATAGAGAGCGCCCGCAGGATTTCAGACCGCTGGATTTTAGTTCATAATGGTATAGTTGAGGCAGATGGGCCGGCAGAAGAGCTTGTTAAAACCAGCGAAGCAGTACGAGATTTTATTAGCGGCAATTGGAAAGAAGAGAAACAGGTATTACCATAGTATTATGGAGAATGTATGAAACACTCATATGAATTCCAGGCAGGCTTGTTTTTAATAGTAGCGATCTGTGCTGTGGCACTGAGTGTGTGGTATCTCGGCAAGGATCGCGAAATATTTTCCGACCAGGAAGAATTTGTGACAACATTTAGAGATGTAAAAGGGTTAAAAGAGGGTGCGCCTGTAAGGTTTGGTGGGATTACCGTTGGCAGAGTTGACAAAATTGGTTTTGGTCCTGACATGAACAATCCGACCGTCTACGTTAGGTTTCTGGTTAACGAAAGATACCTTCACCATATTCGCACCTCAACCGTTGCGGAGCTTCAAACCCAGGGACTTCTGGGAGACCGTTTTCTTGCTTTAATGCCTGGCGGCAAAGGCACCATTGCAAAGCCCGGCTCATTGATAAAGAGTCATGAGGGCAGCGAAATAGAGGATGTGCTGAACAAGGCCTCGCGAGTTGTTGATAATACGGTAGATATTTCCGAATCAGTTAAAGATTTCCTCAAAGCCTTTAAGACTGATACTCAGCCTAAACTAACTGAGGCGGCAAAGCACCTTGCTGCTATAACCAAGGAAATTGAAGAGGGTGATGGCATGATGCATCAGCTGATATATTCAAAAGAGGCTGGTGATAAAATTATCAAGAGCCTGAGCAGCATCACATCTGATTTAAAATCTGTTATGGCCGAGGTTAAAAATGGCGAAGGGCTTTTGCATGCCCTGGTATATGATCCCGACGGCGGCAAAGCTGTATCAAGCCTGGTCAGTGCCGCAAATAATCTCTCAACTACTGCCGAGCATATTAATGCGCTGGCAGCTGAAATCAGAAACGGCTCAGGACTGCTGCACGGGCTGGTTTATGAAAAAGCTCCTTCAGATGCGGTCTCAAAAATAATAATTAATCTGAATAAAACTGCTGAGAATCTGGAAAAGGCCTCGCGCGCTCTTGCTGATGGCAGCGGAACTATCGGCGCTCTTCTGATTGACTCAAAGTTATACGACAATCTTGTTGAGGTTACTGACGGTGCCAAGCGCAGCCTGATTTTGCGTCATGCCATAAGGCAGTCTTTAAAAGACGCTGGTTGATGCAGCTCACAACTTTAGTCGGACG
Source organism: Candidatus Dadabacteria bacterium (assembly GCA_003696425.1). Taxonomy (GTDB): domain Bacteria; phylum Bdellovibrionota_C; class UBA2361; order UBA2361; family J046; genus J046. The sequence continues at coordinate 9,592 of RFHI01000118.1, forward strand.
TAATATGAAATAGGCTGGCCGGCTATCAGCGTGCAGCCAGCCTGCTGTCTGCATTCATCTGTTAAAGGGTAACAGCTCCGGACACAACTGATACAAAAACTCTCACTGTCTGCAACTTAGCCACAACGCACCGGTTTACTTAAAAAAATTTACTCCGATAATTAGCTTTTCTTAAAATATAACAGGATATTAATCGATCAAACCTGACGGCCACGTCTACGAAAGTTATTTATGTAAACGTTGTTAAAAAAATATATCCCCCATACTTCTCTACAAAAGCGCAAAATAAAAAAGGTGATGGTTGCAAAGACTTCCAACCATCACCCCTAACTACTTACTCATTTAACTCCCATAGGAGTCTTAACAAGGAGGGTCTAAAGATTTAATTTAAACTTACTAATCAACTTACTAATCAACCTGCTTTCTTAAAAAAGTAGGAATCTCATACTTTTCATCATCATCAGCGCTTGAAAGAACCGACAGCTTTTTAAGCTTTATTACTTCGCCACCAGTGCCTTCCTTGGCTTTGCGTGCGAAAGTAGGAACTTCAAGGCGACCGTCCACCTTTGAGCCCTCACCAGCACCCGCTACTGACGTCATGCTAACAGTTGTTGCATCTTCAGCGCTATCACCGAAACCTGTTGCAATAACAGTCACTCGAACCCGATCAGTTGCATCCGGATCTATTACCATGCCCCAGATAATATTGGCATCATCATGTGCTTCAGCATGAATAAGCTCAGCTGCTTCGTTAATCTCCTGAAGCGTAACATCCTGAGATGCAGTAATGTTAATCAATACTCCGCGGGCACCATGAATTGAAATATCTTCCAGTAGCGGGCTGGAAATAGCCTTCTCAGCCGCCTCAACGGCGCGGTTATCGCCACTGGCTTCGCCGGTACCCATCATTGCCATACCCATCTCAGACATAACCGCACGTACATCAGCAAAGTCAACGTTAACCAGACCTTCAAAGATAATAAGATCACTGATGCCCTTAACTGCCTGATACAGAATGTCATCAGCTCTACGAAATGTATCGAGAAGCGAGGTGTTTCTTCCCGCTACTGACAGCAATCTTTGATTGGGAATGGTTATCAGTGTGTCAACATACTTCCTGAGCTCTTCAATGCCCCGCTCAGCATTGCGCATTCGCCGCTTACCTTCAAAAAGAAACGGCTTGGTTACAACGCCAACAGTAAGACAGCCCAGCTCCTTGGCCACCTCGGCCACAACTGACGAACCCAGCGTTCCAGTTCCACCACCCATACCGGCAGTAATAAAAACCATGTCGGCACCTTCAAGTGCTTTGCGCAAGGCCTCCACGCTCTCCTTGGCTGCAGCATAACCGATATCAGGATCAGCCCCTGCGCCGAGACCCTTAGTAATCTCTTCGCCGAGCTGTATCTTGTTATCAGCATCACTTGAAGCCAGGGCCTGACTGTCAGTGTTGGCAACGTAAAACTCAACCCCCTCTAGTCCACCCCGGATCATATTATTAACCGCATTTAAGCCAGCTCCGCCAACGCCAAATACTTTAATGTTAGCCTGATTCGCCTGAAGTTTTTTCTGTGTCTCATCCATAGTGTCCGACATCCTCTAACTTGTCCTATTAAAGCAGTTACCAGTTACTCAAAACTCAAAACCCAGAAAACAAAGAGCTCGTTCTTCAGTACCACAAAAAACTTTAAACTTTATTTTAACCACAAAATCAATAGCAATCAGCGAAAGAACTCTATCGACTCAAAAAACTTTGCAGCCCGTAGCGTACTGCACAAGTTATCCACAGCATATTCACAGGACAACCTGTTCTCAGCCAGAAAGGCAAAAACTCTCTGGCCTTTAATTTACTTAAAATAATTTAAAGTAAATGTAAAGAGAAAAGACAAAAAAGGTGAGTTTTCAGGCAGATACTTTGGGACCAGTTAAATACATGCAAACTTCCAAAAGGTCATAAATTAAAAATGTTCAGAAAACCAGTTAGCAACTTTTTTGAAAGCTCTTCCAATACGGCTGCGAGCTGCAAATCTTCCGTAACTGTCAGCCTCACGGGCACCATGAACCACAAGACCCACAGCTGTACCGTACTCAGGCACACGAACCAGATCCGTTAAGCCGCTTACCCCTGATGCCCCACCTACTCTTACTGGAACTCCAAAAACTTCTTCTGCTACCTGCTCTAGATTACCTAAAGAAGCGCTGCCTCCGGTAAGGACTACACCACTAACCAGCAGTTCGTCGCAGTCAGCTTTTACCAGCTCACGTTTTACAAGTGTAAACATCTCTTCAATGCGCGGCTCAATAATTTCTGCCAGCACAGACTTAGACAACACTCGCGGGGGCCTGCCTCCGGTTGAGGGAACCTCCACTGTTTCGTCGTTTTCGACCTCGGATGTCTTAGCTGTCCCGTGTTTACATTTAATTTCTTCAGCAGCGGCCACTGGAGTACGCAAGCCTGCAGCAATATCCGCTGATATCTGAGCACCTCCAACCGGAATGACAGTAGTAAACTTAACCGCTCCCTTATAATACACCGCAACGTCCATTGTACCCCCACCAATGTCTATTAAACAGACACCAAGCTCTTCTTCCTCCGGGGACAAAACAACATGGGACGCAGCCAGGGGCGAAAATACTATATCGTTAACATTTAATCCGCAGCGATTTGCACATTTAACCACATTCTGGGCACTGGCAACAGCGCCGGTAACCAGGTGGACTCTCGACTCCAGTCTTACACCTGACATGCCTAGTGGCTCTTTGATTCCATCCTGTTCATCAATAATGTACTCCTGTGGCAATACATGCAGAACTTCCCGATCAAGAGGGATGGCAACTGCTTTGGCAGCTTCAATGACTTTCTCAATATCATAGTTGCTAACTTCACGATTTCTAATCGCAACTATTCCATGGGAGTTGAAGCCTTTTATGTGACTGCCTGAAATGGAAGCAAAAGCTGAATTAACCTCGATCCCCGCCATGGTTTCAGCCTGCCCGATAGCTTTACCTATCGACTTAACGGTAGCCTCAATGTTAATAACTACACCTTTACGCAACCCGTGTGACGGGCTACTCCCTACACCGAGAATGTTAATCTTATCGTCCGGTTGCTTCTCGGCTATTACCACCTTGACTGCGGTGGTTCCTATGTCCAGGCCTACTATTGGTTCGGATTTTCTCACAGCAAAACTACATTAAACAGAGTTTGATGATAAAGCAACTATTAAGTTATCTATCAAATATAAACAAGTTGCAATCTTTAAATGAGAGCTGCCTGCTATCCGGCAGGCTGGCCTTCTGTGGCAGACTCTTTCATTTTCACTACTGCCAGCCGGCCAAACCCCAGATCGATTTTTCTAAGCTTTTTAAGATCCTTATCAAATCTTTTAACCAGAATCTTTAACCGTTCTACCTGATCCGCTATATCTGCACTGCCTCTGCCGGGAGCAGCAAAAATCACGGGAAAGTCATAACCATGAAAATAGAGCTCGACTTCACCAGACTTCGTCAAAGATACTCGTTGTATCTCCAAATTAATCTCTTTTTTAAGTCTGTTAATCAACTTGTACACAAAGCCGAATCGCGCTTTAACCTGATCGGGCGAGAGGCTTTCTCTGATAGCCCCTTCGATTAATATAGGTTTTAAGCCCGCCCTGCGATAGCTAAACTTATTTTTAGATAATGGCTCGATAAACTCACCCTCCCTGCTGACAAGCCAGGGAGTACTGCCAACCATTGTAACCAGCTCAGGCATGCGCTCTTCTATGTTTATCTCAAAGCACCCCCAGCTTATTCTGCCACAGGAGTTTACCCGCGCCGCTGACACAAGCGGGTGCTTCATGAGTGCCGCACTGATTCTTGGGCCATTAAAATACCACCACAGCACAGAGTGCTGCTTTGGCAGCAGTGCTTCTATCTCCTCAACTGAAACGAGTTCATTTCCGGAAATTATTAATTTATGGTTATAAAAAAAATCTTCGGTCGTGTTTGTGACTAACTTCAATACGCGATCAAACCGCCCTGGCTGATCCGCCAGATAAAGCGAAAACACAGCAACAGTCATCATTATTGTTATAGCTATTCTCATGCTAACAAGCTAACATTCTAGATCTTTTTCGAGAAGAGTGAAAAATTCGACTCTTATCAATATAATCCCGTACGGATATGCCTTACATGGGATATGGCTTAAATGGAGATAGTTGAAAAAATTCTGGAGTTACTGTTTCTGTTGCTTAAAATAATCATCGGATTGACTGTTGTTCGAGTTCTGCTCTTTCTTATGGGCTATAGTGGTTATATCCCGATAATTGACGACATCCTTACTATGATTAAAAATATTCTGCTGCCGCTTGTCTCTTTTTAGTATTCAGTCTCTTACTCTCTGCCATTTAACTATCTCTGTTAGCAGTTCTATGCCGTAACGACTTAAAACTTCTGAGCGACACTTATTAATCAAAAACACCACATCCTCATAGCTGGCCTTTCTTTCAGGGTTGACTATCCAGTTAGCATGTTTTTCAGATATCTGCGCGCCACCTCTCGAAAGCCCCTTTAAACCACAAGCTTCGATTAGCTCTCCTGCAGTCGGGCCATCCTGCGGGTTTCTAAAAACCGAGCCCGCCGAAGGCAGTGTTAGCGGTTGAGTCGCTTTACGATAGGCAAGGCATTCAGTGCGCTTTTTGAGACAGGTTTGCGGATCAGACTCAATAAGCCTCAGAGTGCCCCCCAGAATAATTGCATCCTGAGCGATTGAAACCTTTCTGTATCCAAACTCAAGTTCCCTGGCGCTCAGACTCTCAAAATTCAAGTCACTGGTTAAAATATCAACCTGCTCTAAAACGTCCGACATCTGGCCACCGTGTGCACCAGCATTCATTCGGACAGCGCCCCCAACTGACCCGGGGATTCCTCCGGCAAACTCAAGCCCTGACAATCCATTTGAGGAAACCCTTCTAGAGAGCGACATAAGGGAAGCGGCCGCACCAACTTCAATAGTGTTGCTGTTTAAACTGCGCACATACCTGAATTCCCTGCCTAACCTAATAACAGCAAAATTAAGTGCCCCTTCAGAAACCAGTAAATTACTTCCTGCACCTAAAATTTGCCATGGATACTTCCATTTTTTTAATACCGCAACAGTTCTTACAAGCGCCTGGCGGGATTCCGGCTCCAGTAAAACAGGGATCATTCCGCCAATTGCATAGGTGGTATAACGCGCGGCCCGTACCCCCTCCTTAATATTCAGAGCGTTTACCGCCTGAAGTTCCTCAAGTAGCCCGAAATTTGTTTTTTGTTCAGAGATTACCATTGAGTTATTCCCATCAGGGCTATTTAAGCTCTTTCATAAGCCTCTCGGCCAGGCTGTTAATTGACCCCGCCCCCAAGCAAAGAACTGTATCTCCACACTGCACCCGTTCTCTCACAGCATCCAGGGCATCTTGAAGAGAAGGCGTATAAGTAACATCGTGGTGATTAAGAGCCTCTACCAGTTTGGCCGAACTTATACCCTCTATCGGGTTTTCACCTGCAGGATAAATATCAGTAACATACAACACATCAACACCGTTAAAAGCATCTAAAAACTCAGCAAAACACTCGCGCGTGCGACTGTAGCGATGCGGCTGAAAAACTACGTGAAGCTTTTTCAACGTGCCTTCCTTCCACTGACGAATAGCAGCTATTGTGCATTTAATCTCTGTAGGATGATGCCCATAATCATCGAAGATTGTTACTCCACCTACTGTGCCCAGATTATCAAGCCTGCGACGCACCCCTGAAAAATCGGCCAAAGCCTGTGAAATAATCTCAGCACCAATTCCCAATTCAATTCCAACAGAAACAGCTGCAAGGGCATTAAGCAGCATATGCTTACCCGGTACCGGCAAATCAAGTGAACAAAATGGCCTGCCACGATAAAGCACGTTACAGGCAATCCCCCGGCCGGTACTTTCAATAGAGACAGCACTTATATCAGCAGCAGGAGAGAGTCCGTACGTTAACTTTCTTCCACTGAAGCGCTTTATCAAATCGCGCACACGCGCATCATCGTAACAAAGCACTGCCATTCCATAAAAAGGAACTGAATTTACAAATTGCTCAAAAGATTTCTCCAGCTCGGACAAAGAACCATAAGCTACCAGATGCTCAGCATCAATGTTAGTAACGACTGCAATTGTCGGCTTAAGCATCAAAAAACTTCGATCGCTTTCATCAGATTCAGCAACCAGGAAAGAGCCTGCCCCAAGCTTGCCACCAGATCCAATCGACTTAACCTGCCCTCCGATTATAACCGTAGGATCGAATGCTGCCCGTTCAAGCAACTCCCCAATCATTGTTGTAGTAGTTGTTTTTCCGTGAGAGCCGGCAACCGCAATCCCGAATTTAAGCCGCATAAGCTCGGCCAGAACAGCAGCTCTAGGAATGACCGGTAAACCCCTGCGACGGGCCTCCACAAGCTCAACATTATCCTCTTTAACTGCTGACGAGTACACTAAAAGCGACGCCTGTTCAGGAATGTTTTCAGGGCAGTGTCCCTCAGCTATGCTCGCCCCCAGCTCTTCAAGATGATGGCAGGCACTGTTAATTCGCAGATCGCTGCCACTGACTTGATACCCCATCCTAAGCAAAATCTCGGCAATACCGGACATGCCGGACCCCCCAATGCCGGTAAAATGAAAATGGAGGCTGGTATTATACATCCTTTCTGTCTGTCTCCCACTGATTAAACACAGCAAGACTATAGCAGAAGCTCGGCCGGCCCCCAAACGCCAATGGCCTTGAAGTTTGCCTTTTCCAACTGGTACTTGAAAGTATTGATATGCTCAGGCAGACTCTGTAATTACTGAATAAGACTAATTACTACTGTAAGAAACGATGGGCAAGACCCCTCAGGAGCGATATCAGGAAAAACCCTTCTATGGCTCAAGCCACAGCTGGGCGAGAAAGGAGTTAGCAGCAGTTACTCCCAACATCAGAGTATTGGATGTCGGTCCCGGAAGCGGCGTTATGGGGCGCTACCTCAAAGAAAAAGGATTAAGTGACCTTTATGCTGTGGAGATCGACGACGATGCACGCAAACATGTTGCCCCAATATATAAAGAAGTCAAAGAAATAATTGATGATCTAAATTGTACAAACTTTGATCTTATTTTACTGCTTGATGTGCTGGAGCACATGACCGATCCTTTCGCGTTTTATCACGATATTTTTAACTATCTCAAACCCGGCGGAAAAGTACTGGTATCTCTTCCAAATGTAGCACACTGGAGCGTAAGGCTACCGCTGCTTTTTGGCGTTTTTAATTACAGCGAACGCGGCATTCTGGATAAAACTCACTTCCAGTTTTTTACCCGCAAACGCTTCAAGAAATTGCTGCTCTCACACCCTGAGGCCAGAATCGTTTCTACATCAGCTAGTATAGAGCCTGTTGAATTTTTGTTACCAAACAGCGTCTGGAATAACCCAATCTTTTTGGCCATTAGCACGCTTAGACTTAGGCTGGCACAGTTGCTGCCGGGTTTTTTTGCTTACCAGCACCTTGCCGTTGTAGAAAGATGTGGAAGCAAGTCAAAACAGGGGGGGGATTAAGCTACATGTTTGGAATTGGATTTACAGAACTATTATTGGTTATGCTGGTAGCTCTTTTGGTCTTCGGACCGGAACAGCTTCCTGATCTTGCTAAAAAGCTTGGCAGATTTATGGCTGTGCTGCGCACTAACGCTGACAGCCTAAGACGCGAATTTTATAACGCCCTTTATCCTCCAGCAGACATGCCAGAGAGAAATATAATTGATGATATAAAAAAAGATCTGTTATCCGAGCCTAATAAAAATTTGAATTGCGAAGAAAAAGAACAGGCTAATCCATCTGACAAGGAGGAAAGTGACTGAGCAGCACTCTGACACTGAAAAAGAGATGACAATCCTTGATCATCTTGCCGACCTTAGAAGTTGCCTTTTAAGGTCTTTTGTAGCTGTCATTCTTGCTGCTCTTTTGGCCTACTATTTTTCTACTGATATATTCGAAATACTAAGCAAACCGTTCGGTGACGCCTTTCAGGGGGCCAATCTAATCGGAACAGGTCCGGCCGAGGCTTTCATTTTAAAGCTAAAAGTCTCCTTATTTAGTGGCCTGCTCTTTGCTGCTCCAATCATTTTCTTTGAAATCTGGCGCTTTATTTCGCCGGGTCTCTATCCGGCTGAACGCAGACTGTTCCTTCCGTTTATCCTCGCTACTACCGCCCTGTTTATCGCAGGTGTAGCCTTCTGCTTTTTTGTGGTAATGCCATTTGCCTATCAGTTTTTTAACGCCCAGTACAAATCTGTCGGTGTAGCACCCACGATAAGAATCAGTGAGCATCTGGCTCTACTTGTACGTGCGATGATCGGTTTTGGTGCGGTTTTTGAGCTTCCGGTATTAAGTTATTTTCTGACACGCGCAGGAATAATTGATGCGGAGATGTTAACTGGCGGCATCCGCTACGCCATAGTTGTCAGCTTTATTGTTGCGGCTGTACTTACTCCCCCCGATGTTTTGACCCAGTTTTTAATGGCCGGTCCGTTGATACTGCTATACGGGCTTAGCATCCTGGTTGCAAAGGTAGCCAGACGAGATAGCTCGACAACAGCTGAGTAGTTGGTAATATTGTGTTTTTTGTTCGTCTGGCTGTACTTATCCGGGACAAGCAGCAACTATCAGTTTCATCACCACCACCCTATTTAGGATATAGCCACAAAAAGAATTTGCCGATACTTATCCAATATGAGAGACGAATCAACTATCGACAAATTTACGAGCCGCGATCCCAGCTGGCAGCGGGCACACGATCTGGTGCAGAAATATTTTGCAATACCGGCTCATGTCTGGCGGCTTTTTCGCCATGCCTGGTATGGTGAGGCGGAACCTGTAGATTTTCTTAAAGTAATGAGTTTTGCCCGCCTAAATCCGCTTTGTCTGCTTTATGCTGCCGAAACATATAAACCGGAAGAGCAGGCCACCAGCGAAAGCCTGGAACATGCCATTCATATGTTAGGTATAAGATTAAGTTCAATTGTGCTGGCAGTAAACTTTGCGACCAGAAAAATTCTGGCAAGCAATCCCCCTCCAATCTGGAAGGACTACACCAGAGAGTTAATTACCCTTATTGAAGTCGGATATCATATGGGGTCACGTACACCGGAATTGGGACCAGAAGGTGGGGCCATGGCTGGCTTTTCAGCTCTTATCGGTGAAGGCGTTTTCCTGGCTGAGAATCCGCGCGATTATCGTGAGTATCTCAGACTTAAAACTCAAAAAAGAGTACCTGAAAGGGAAAAGCGCAATTACCAGGCCAGAGTCCTGGGCTGTGAGTCATACCAGATAGCCTCACTGACAATCCAGGCACTCGGATTCGGCTCAGAGATGGCGCTCGGAGTAGCACTCGGGAGCGGTAAACTACGGATTGACCACAGGGATGTCGAGCGGGAGGTGCTGCGCTGGTGGGCAGCACATGACTGGGTTGTGGCTCTTCGGGAAGGTAGAAACTATCCGTCAAGACCTGAACTCCGGCAGTTTTTCAGTGAACTTATTCCCCCAAGGCAGGGGGCTCCCAAAAACCCGAGCCTTGAGGTCCTGTACACGGAAATAGCCAGAATTAAAACACACGGGTCAACATGGATCTGGCACCTTCCAAAACCGGGATACCAAGATACCGGAAAATTACTGGGTATTTAAGTATTACTCTTAGTTGTTTGTAAATATTAGTATTTCAGACTGCATTACCCTCCCCTGTCTAAATAAAAATAACTCTGTTTTGTTTATTTAAGCTTAATTCTAACCGATCGTCCATATAGCGACGAATACACGGATTCGGGCCATCTCCCTATTGTCCTGGCTTCCCTTATAGGCCTGAGGCCGTGATTAATTGCTTACCGGGGCACCCGCTCTTTACAGAACGGGTGCCGTTTTTGTTTCTGCAATATACTAATAACATTACTAAAAAGTAAACTGTTGCTGTTTTGCTGATGCAACTTACGATGGCTTCAGAATGCTAAGCATAGTTTTAAATGTCTGGCTATCAGGGCTTAGCGGGTATTCATATAGAGCATTTTTAGCTGCGCTGTAGGCACTTTGACCCCCGGTTTATTTAAAGAGACTATATAATCACTTATAGTAATTTGGTTATAAACCATATTTATAAAATAGACACTTCCAGGAACTATTCTGCTTTGACCTTGGCTTTACACTGTGCAAGATCAGGAATATGTACATTAAACGTAATGCTGCTAATTTGACGGTTGCCACAGTAGCCGAACACTGTGAGATTACACAGATCGTCGGGTCAAAAGATCGTAGTGTGCAACACATTTGCCCCCTGTCTGAGCCACTACCGGCGGGGCTCTCCTTTAGCCGTACCGCATCCCCCGAGCTACTGCTAAAGCAGTTAAGTCACAGCCCACTGGCAGCTGTATTTACCTGTAAACAGGCAGTTCCTGAACAGTACAGTCTTAAGCCCGCGCTTCTCGTCTGCGATGATCCCTTAGGTGCACTGACAAAAGCAGTTGAGCTATTCTACGAGAATATTCGACCAGAGGCGGGCATCAGTCCGTTAGCTGATATTCATCCGGAGGCCAAAATCGGAGAAAACGTTACTGTCTCAGCTTTTTGTCACATTGGGGAAGGAGCAAGCATAGCTGATAATTGTGTTCTCTTCCCGCATGTTACGGTATATCCGTTTGCTGAAATTGGCAGAGGTTCAGTCCTGCACTCCGGCGTATCTGTTCGGGAGTTTGTTAAGATCGGGCCAAACAGCGTAATACAAAACGGCGCAATTATTGGTGCTGATGGGTTCGGATATATCCCGGACCCCGACTGTGGAATAAAACATGTTCCGCAGCTGGGCTCTGTTGTATTAGATCAGGGCGTTGAAATCGGTGCAAATACTTGTATTGATCGCGGAACTTTCGGTGATACCAAACTGGGCAAAGCTGTTAAAATTGATAATCTTGTTCAGGCAGGTCACAACGTACGAATTGGTGATTACTCTATTATTTGTGGCATGACCGGGCTTGCAGGAAGCACTACCATAGGTGATAAAGTTACAATAGGTGGTCACGCAGGTACTAAAGATGGCGTTAAAATTACAAGTAACGTAAGAATTGCAGGAAAATCCGGCGTGGTTGACGATATTTCAGAAGCAGGTGATTACGGCGGTTTCCCGGCCGTAAAAGCCCATCTGTGGCGCAGACAGATAGCAGCGCTTTCGGCACTGCCCCGCTATCTGTCCAAAATTAGAAAGCTGCTTAAAAAGGAAAATTTGTCATGACAAGAAAACTCTTGCTTACCCTGAGTGTATTGTTACTTCTAGCTGCCTGCAGTAAAGGTCAAAAAAACAATGCCGGTCAGGCGGAGCGTGAAGTATCAATCAAATTAGCACACGGCCATGAACTATCGTCATACTTGAAATCTTCTGTAGAGCAGTTTGCTCTTACCAATCCGGTTTTAGCTGACGGATCAAAAATTAAAGTTGAGCTTGAAGAAGGAGATAACGTTGAACTGGCCAACAGAATAGCCAAGGGCTTTAGCAAGCCTCATATATGGCTGGCTCCATCAACCTCGCTGGTACAATACGTTAATTCTTCCACTACAAATCTTGGAGCCAAGCAGGCAAATTGCAAGGCTCTCTTTGGAACACCGGTTGTACTGGCAACAAAAAAAACAAATCAAAAACTTTTCTTAGCTAACGATCAGACGCTATCCTGGGATGAGCTGTTTGAACTTAAATTGAAGTCCGAGAATAAAGCTGGCGTGGATGAATATGTAAGTTTAATTCATGCCTCGCCCAACCATTCGATTACCGGTCTGCCTGCAATAATTGAGCTTGCTTATCTGGCAGCATACAAACAAAAAACAATCCTTGATCTTGATACGTTGCGTTCAGGTGCCACCTCGCGGCTGCTAAAAGAATATGAAAATGAAGTTGGAATTTATAGCGCTGATGACACTTTTCTGTTAAATCGTGTAGCCGCCAAAAGCGCCAAAAGAGCTCGAATTACTTTTACCACTGAGCAGCAGGTTGCCCTCTACAATGCCTCCTTGCCTGCTAAATCAGAAGAGCTTGTAGCAATCTACCCTCGGGGAGGTTCGTATTGGATGGATTACAGTATTTGCCAGTCGCAGGCTACCTGGGTTACTACTGCCGAAAAGGCTGCAATTCAGAAATTTATAGATTTTATATCCGGTAAAGATGCCCAATTTGCAGCAAAGCGGATTGGGATGCGACCTGCTATTGTTGAGTTTGAAAATGTTGCGCCCCTTACAGCAAAGTACGGGATTGATCTAAGTAAACCCGAGAAATCATTATTACCTGTTCCCGGTCAGGTTGTCTCGTATCTCCTTGACAAATGGGAAGAGTTTAAACGACCCGCTGCAACAGTTTTGGCCCTGGACACTTCAGCAAGCATGGAGGGTGAAGCAGCTTATACTTCCATGGAGCTTCTAAGAAAGCTGGTTGCCAAAGCAAATCGTAACAACCTTTTTAATCTTGTAACTTTTTCATCTGACTCGATTAGATCGGGTGAATTCTCTTCAGACGCCCGGAAACTAATTAATGCTATTAACTCGATTCGTATTATCGGGGGAAGTGCTGTATATGATGGCATTAATACTGCCTTTACGGCCGTCACTGATAGCAAACTTAAAAAATATCGTAAAAACATAGTCGTGATTTCAGATGGAGGCGATATTAACTCTCGTATTTCGCTTAGAAGGCTGCTTGATATAGCCAGCAATGCTGCAGCCGCACATGAAATAAACTTGTTTCTGATAGCAGTAAAAACCGACCAGAACTCTTTTAAAGATCTAAAGTCCATTAACAGTGCTGCTGATGGCATTTATTTTGAAGTTGCACCGTCTGGGCTATATGGTGTTTTTGAAGAGATTAAGAAACACCTTTAAATCGAAAAATCACAACACATTTCTGTAAGTCCTAACAGATTACATCTACTGTGCTGCTGCTAACGCTTCTTTTCCATTTCAACCAGCCGCTTTTTAGCAGATACAGCTATAAGGTTTGGAATGTCTTTTGATTTTGCAGCTTTTTTCAGATCGTTTTTTCTTAAATAGCGCAACCACTTCAAACTGATATCCGGTGGTGTTTTAGGATTAAACACAAGATTATGCTTAATAGAGTATTCCTTTGCCCAAGTTTTATTGTCTGAAATTGCCCTAAGAACCAGATCGGACAAATTTTTATTCTTTGAAAATTCCTCAACTTCAGTAAATTGCATTTTTGGATTTTTAAGCACTGCAAGCTGAATCATTTTGTTGGGATCGTTTATTAACAGGCTCCTGCAGGCAGCATTTCCAAACATGGCGATTTTAAGTTTTTCTGCCAGATTCATATCATTCAGTAGAAACCTCAGGTCGGTGTTGTCACTATCAGCGCCCTCCTTTTGAAGCTCGGCAAGCTTGCGCGCCTTTTCAGCCTCTTTAAGCGCAGGGGCTTTAGTTTCTCCTTTGGTTTCAACATAATTTTTAATCTCCTCAAGATCTTCCTGAGAGAGACCTTCTATTGCACTTAACTCTTTATAGAAGCTTTCATTGTCAGTAGACGCCATTAACACCTGCCAGTATTTTCATGCCCTTTAAGGTTAAAAGCGGATCATAATAGTTTATATGAGCACTTTCTCTTGAGATAAGCTCTCCCAGTCCACCGGTAGCAACTACACAATCAATTGCAGCAACCTCTCTTTTTACCCGCTCAATTAAACCATCAACAAGTGCCAAATAACCAATAACAGTGCCAGACTGCATCGCTTCAACAGTTGATTTACCAACGACCCGCTCAGGCCAAACAAGCTCTATCCTGGGCAGCTTAGCAGTGTGCTCAACCAGAGAATCAAGGGCTATTGAAAGTCCCGGAGCAATAATACCGCCCTGATAATCACCACAAGCATCCACATAGTCAAATGAGGTGGCCGTACCAAAATCAATAGCCAGCACTGGCCTGCCATAAAGCTCGCGGGCCGCCAGCGCATTAACTACTCTGTCAGCGCCAACCGCTGACGGATCTGCTGTTTTAATAGACATGCCTGTCTTAATTCCCGGGCCAACTATCAGTGGAGTGATTTCAGTTCTTCTGGCAATAAGGCGCATAATCTCCTGAGTAAGTGGCGGCACTACACTTGAAATTACACAGGCATTGAAAACAAAACCGTCTGGGAGATTACGTTCCAAAAGTCCAAAGAGAAGAGATTCGTACTCGTCTGCTGTCCGATGTGAGTCGGTATGCAAGCGAAGATGATACACAAGCCGATCACCTTCAAAGCAGCCCGCCACTATATTTGAGTTTCCTATATCAATTACCAGAAGCATATAACACCAGCAGTGCTCTAAAAATTATCACTACAATCAAAGAATGTTAAGTATATGCGCGCTGATAATCCGCTCAATTGAACCATCTTCTTTAGCTATAAGCAGCGCCCCTTTCTCTGTAACCCCCTCTGCTCTCCCGCTAATTTTCCTGTCCGCACATTCAAGCTCAACAATTCTACCACTGCAATAGTCATACAGCAGCCAAAGATTGCGAAAACTCTGAAATCCGGAAGCTAAGAATTCCTGCCAGAACTCCCACAGTCTCTCTGATAAAAGCCTTAGCAGTTGTTCCACGTCAGGTCGAGTATGACTCAAAAGATAAAGTGCTGTTGCATCAGCAACTTCCTCGGGTACAGCCCTAACATTTAAACCCAACCCGATTAATGCTGTATTTTTCCCGTTCTCAGAATATATTTCAATCAGTATGCCCCCAAGCTTTTTACCAGTAACCGACACAATATCATTTGGCCACTTAAGCCTTAACTCCGCAGTATATAAACTTAAGGCTTCCACAACTGCCAGCCCTACTACCAGCGAAAGCCCCTGTAGTTTTTCAGGCTCAGGGGAACTTAATGCATAAGTAAGATACAGCCCTCCTTCACTCTCAAACCAGCTTCTTCCGTCGCGACCACGTCCGGCAGTTTGCCTTTTGGCAATTACTATAAGCGGATCGTCGCCGCCCCCTTCACGCACCAGTTCACGAGCCATATCCATTGTTGAACTGACTTGATCAACCCGGCAGACACGCCAATTAGGCTGGTCAACTGTTCCTTCAGACTCGGGCCTATGCGACACTTAATCAACTCCTTTACTGTACCTCGCCCAGCCGCATTGAGATATCAACGCTGGTTGCTTTATTGGTAAGCGCACCGATCGAAACGTATTTAACGCCAAGTTTTTCAAGCTCTGCAAACCTCTCCGGCGTAATGCCTCCAGAGACCTCTACCAACGTATCTGGGGCTTTGGTATTAACAAGTTTCAAAGCAGCTCTAATCTGCTCATCATCCATATTGTCAAGCATTACAATATCCGGGCAAAAGTCCAGAGCCTCTTTAAGCTCAGCTTGTGTTCTAACCTCAACTTCAACCGGCATAAACGGTGGTTTGCCATCCTTAACTCTCTCCAGCGTTCGGGTTAGGCTACCTTCATTAAAATCAATATGATTATTCTTTACCAGTATCAGCTCTCCCAGACTGGCACGGTGATTCCGCCCGCCCCCAACTTTAACTGCATATTTTTCAAGCAGGCGCCAACCGGGAGTAGTTTTACGGGTGTCCATAACAGTAATCCTGCCTGCTTTGGATACGACCTCCCTTGTATATGTTGCTACCCCACTCAGGCGCTGCAAAAAATTTAGCACTATTCTCTCTGAGCTGAGCAAATGTCTTATATTACCACGCAACCGCACAAGAATTTCTTCAGCCTTTACCCGTCGCCCATCATAGCTTAAAAATTCGCACTCTACCGACCACCCCAATACCTCATAAATCACCGGAATAAGCTCAAGGCCGCAAACAGTAAAGTCCTCACGGGCAACGATCAGGCCCTCGCAGTTAACATCGCCTAAAACAGTCAGTTCGGTAGTAATATCACCGCCCTGAAGATCCTCATCAATCGCAAGCTTAATTAAACGTTTAATAAGTGGTGCACGCAGATTCATAATTCAGATCTTATTAACTGTTACTCAATACCCAATCGTGTGCATGAAGGATAAGCACTCTTAATGCAGCAGCAACGGGTACCGCCAGAAAAATTCCGAGCAGCCCAAACAGCACGCCACCGGCCACTATCGCCAGAATAATTACAAGTGGCGAGAGCCCAACCTTATTACCCAGTATGCGCGGCGTAATAAGCGTGCCTTCAAGCGCCTGAACGATCGCATAAACACCCCATACCAGCAACAGATGCCACCAGTCACCGAAAGTAACCAGTGCCATAATTGATGAGAGTATAATACCGCATAAAAACCCGAGATAAGGAATCAGGTTGCCAAACCCTGAAATGAAAGCCAAAAGAAACCAGAGCTCCACACCTACAAGGCCCAACCCGGCAGCATACAAGAGAAACAGCACCAGCCCGACCAGAAGCTGACCTCTTACAAAGGAAGATACATAACTGTCAATTTCAAGGAAAATCTGGCGAACTTTACTGCGCTTTACAATCGGGAAAAAACTAAGCGCCGCCTCATGAAACCTCTTCCAGTCAACTGCCAGATAAAAAACTATAAATGGCAGTAGTGCCAGGTTAATTAAAAAAAGCGCAAATGAATATCCCTTAAATAAAGCAGCAGAAACGGCGCCTGTCAGTTTCTTAAGCGCCCCGCCACCCACAGCCGGTAGGAAGTCCACAACCGATTCCGGTTTAATCCGGCTTTTGACAGCATCAGGTACGACCTCTTTAATATCTCTGATAAGCGGAACAAATTTTTCGCGAGCCTGTTCCAGATACCCTGGGAGATTAGTGCTGAGCTCTGAATACTCCCTGAAAATTGTCGGAAGAGCAGTTAAGGCCAAAAGCAGCACCAGCAGGACGGCTAAGAGCACAGTCAGAAACACCCCTCCTGAGCGCGACACTCCCCGCTTCTCAAGCCAACTAAGCCACGGATCAATCACGTAGGCAATTGAATATCCCACAACCAGGAGAACAACTATCTCTTTAAGCTTAATAACAAGCCACACAGCAACGGCAACTGTTACCAGCGTAAGTACCCATAGCGGAGGCAACAAGCTCTCTTTTGTTGCACCGGATGCGGCCATAATCAGCTCTCTTAACGCAAATCTCTAAACAAACGTCAACACCGGCCGACCGAAAAGCTGCTCAACTTCATCACATAGAGCCTCAGAGGGATTTACACAGACCGGAGCATTATTATGCCTTAATGCTACAGAAATGGAATCCCCGTTTACACTCAATTTCACCTTTACCGGGCAAGTACCCCGATGTTTTTGCAATATTTCCATAAGTCGTGAGCGCCTGGCTTCAAGATCATCCTTTTCACTTAAAGCAATAATTCCCACTGTGGCATTGCGGTCACGAGCCTCAATCAGTGACTCCATTGACTCAACTATTATATTACAACGCTCATCGGTTTTATCGAGCCGGGCATTAACCACCACTGGCTCATCACCGGTCAAAAGTGAAGCTGTGACACGGTAAACGTCAGGCCATACAATCGCTTCTACCGTGCTGGCCCAATCCTCCAGAATAAATGTGGCATAACGATCCCCTTTCTTTGTATTTTTTAGCTTGAGAGTTGTAACAACTCCCCCAAGCCTCACTTTAGACTGATTATCTTTTTCGCGCATAGTAGCAATTGATATTACCCCCATCTTTCTGAGTGCATTTCGGTACTTTGCCAGCGGATGACCGGAAATGTAAAAACCCAGTGCTTCACGCTCCATGGCAAGCTTTTGATTTACCGGCCATTCCGGTTTTCCGGATCGTCTACGGGGAAGCTTTTCGACCCCATCACTTCCGCCGAAGAGAGAGATTTGATTAGTCTCCCTTTCTCGCTGCAAGGTCTGGGCAGCACGGATAATATCATCAAGTTTGTCATAAAGAGCTGCGCGGCTTTCGTCACAGAAATCAAAAGCACCACATTTAATCAGACTTTCAAATACTCGTTTATTTACGGTACGAAGATCGACTCGCTCGGCAAAATCTTCGAGATCCTCAAATGGGCCATTTTCCTCACGTTCATTTATGATCGCCTGAACAGCCTTACTGCCTACGCCTTTAACAGCTGTTAAGCCGTAACGAATTTTATTTTCTCTTACAGAAAAGCCTGCCAGGCTTTTATTGACATCAGGCGGTAGCACCTGGATCTTTTGCTTGCGGCACTCATTAAGATTTTTAAGCGTTTTTTCGCTGTCATCCATTTCATGGGTCATCAGCGCTGCCATGAACTCCACGGGGTAGTGGGCCTTGAGCCAGGCGGTCTGAAAAGAGATCATCGCATAGGCC
>RFHI01000119.1 GCA_003696425.1 Candidatus Dadabacteria bacterium
AACAGGAACACCAAGTTCCTGCGCTTTTTTAAATTTTGACCCGGCCTTCTCACCGGCTACAACAAAGTCAGTATTTTTGCTAACCGACGACGATACTTTTCCTCCCAGCGATTCCACCAATTGCTGTGCCTCTGCTCTGCTGATCGAAAGAGCGCCGGTAAAGACAAACGTTTTACCGGCCAAACCGGCATCGCGAGGCTCCGGCGGCGGCTCAATATTAAAGCCCAGCTTAAGCAAGCGACGTATATTAGCAACTTCCTCATCATTACTCAAAAAAGCAACTACCGCCCGAGCCGTCTCAACACCAACATCCGGTAGAGCCAGAAGCTCTTCCTCAGTTAGTGAAAGAAACTTTTCAATACTCCTGGCATAACGCGCAATAGTCAGCGCTGTTTTCTCTCCCACGTGACGGATGCCAAGGGCATATATAAAACGGTTTAGCGAAATAGTTTTTGATTTGTTTAAAGCATCAACTAGATTACGGCTTGATAGCTCAGCCATACGCGGCAGTTTTTCCAGCTTGTTAACGGTCAGTGTATATAGATCCGGAATTGAATTAACCAACTTATGTTCAAGCAGCAGTGCTACCATCTTATCTCCTAAACCCTCAATGTCGGCTGCATTTCGGGAGGCAAAGTGAATTAAACGCTGCTCAAGCCGTGCTGGACAGTGCTTATTTGGACAGCGCAACACAGCCTCTCCCTCTACTCTCTCGACAGATGTACCACATTCCGGACATTTATCAGGAAGTCGAAATTTTTTCTCCTTACCCGTCCGCCTTGATATCACTGGAGCCACAACAGCAGGAATAACATCACCCTGACGACGGACTATTACAGTATCTCCAATTCTTATGTCCTTACGATCTATTTCATCCTGATTATGCAATGTAGCTCTGGAAACAGTTACACCTCCAACCTCAACGGGCTCAAGAATAGCCACCGGCGTAAGCGCCCCTGTCCGGCCAACCTGCACCACTATATCTTTTAACGTGGTGAACTCCTCAACAGCAGCAAATTTACCTGCAATCGCCCAGCGCGGTGATCGTTGCCTGAATCCCAGCTCCTGCTGAAGCTCATGTGAATTAACTTTAACCACTATACCATCCACTTCAAAGGGTAAAGTATTGCGCTCTTGCTCAGCTTTTTTATATACCTCCAGCAGCTCGTCCTTACTGGTGACCCTTTCAAGAAGCGGTGAAATATTAAAACCAAATCGCCTTACCATCTGCATGGCGTCATAATGAGTTGCAGGAAGCTGCAAGCCCTCAACAGCCCCGAGCGCATAAGCATAAAAAGTAAGCGGACGCTGGGCCGTAACTGATGGATCCAATTGTCTTAAGCTTCCGGAGGCAGCATTGCGCGGATTTGCAAAGGGGGGCTCTCCGGCTGCTATGCGCTCCTGATTTAACAGCTCAAAATCCTTTTTTAAAAATACTACTTCGCCCCGTACCTCGAAGAGTTCTGGAAGGGTATCAGTCCGTAATTTAAGCGGAACAGATTTTATTGTTTTCACATTAGCTGTCACATCCTCCCCCCGCATACCATCCCCACGCGTAGCTGCAAGCGACAATAGCCCATCTTCATAAGTCAGGCTAACTGCAACACCATCAAACTTATATTCAACTACAAGCTCTATATCCTTTTCATTCCTGTGACTGAAACGCTTAAGCTGCTCATAAAACTCGCTCAGCTCATTTTCATCCATAGCATTAGCTAATGAGAGCATCGGAATACGATGCTTTACCTCTCTAAAGCCCTCTGAAATTACGCTGCCAACACGCTGCGTAGGGGAATCTGGCCTTACAAATTCAGGATGTTTTTTCTCAAGCTCCTCAAGACGCCTGAAAAGACGATCATACTCCGCATCACTAATAACTGGCTCAGAGAGTACATAATAACGATAGCTGTGCTCATTAAGCTCTTCAACCAGTTTATCAATCTCTTTTTTTACAGAGCTTTTCATAGCTTATTTTCTATAACGCTTTCCCCGGCTAACAACTGACCAACTACCCTGTCAAAGCGTGATAATACAGAATTCCAGCTATAATAAGAAGTCACATACTGCCAGCCGGCCGAGGCCATCTCGTCAGAAATTTCATCATTAGAAAGAAGCTCCAAAATTATCCCACTAAAATCACCAAAGTCGGCAAAATAAAGACCCCCACCTGAATCAAGCACATGCTGTCTGGTCACAGCACAGCCGGCATGAACCATCACTGGTCTACCAAGCAACCAGGCCTCCATTAGTACAATAGAAAAGCTTTCGTTACGCGATGGCTGACACAACACTGTCGCATGCCTTAAAAGCCTGTGCTTATCTGTTTCGCTCAGTTCCTTAAGGTCGATTATATCCTCCCGCCCCAGATACTGGTCGCGCCCGAGATCACTGAAGTCACCCCCACCACCAATAACCAGTTTCAGGTCAGCAGCTGCGCCTGGCAGGCGACTGCCACTCTCTTTAAACTGAACAAAGTAGTCCAATAAAAGCTGCACGTTCTTACCGGTCTCTTTTCTGCCGAGGTAAAGAATGTACGGAAAACTCTCTTTGAAGTAGGGCTTTAAAGACTGAAGATACTCTGATTCAAACGGAACGAAGCCCATACCTACTTCGCCACCAGCTACAGGCCCATAAAGAGTATTTGCCAGCTCCTGCTCCGCAGCTGCATTAAAAAGCGCCCCCCGAACCTGCTGAAACATGCTGGCTATTATGTCAAGATAGGCAGCATGTTCATCATGCAGACAGGGAATTAGGCATGCGCGCTCCGGATTAATTAAAGACCCCCAGAAGGTCGTTCCAAACAAATAGGGTGCAAAGAATATCAGATCGTAAGCGCTGGAATATCTTTCAAGATATTCATAGAGCTCAAAAGAGTTTACACTGTGCTGCATCCAGTCAAGTTGGGCATCAAGCGATGGAGAAATTCCATCACTTATACTTATTTGAAGGGGCACCCAGATATCCAAATCTCTTGCTGCAACTGGAAAGCGTGTGACTTTAAGCCCGTATTCAGTAGCTTCTCCCGGCGGGAAATAATTCTCCCAGCTGCGGTTATCGCGCGCACAGGTAGTAAGGATTTCAACCTGAACGCCGTTATTTAAAAGCTCTCTTGCCAGACTGCCTGATAACGTTTCAGCCCCGCCTATGATGCCTTCTGCAAAACGTGGCACAACAAAAGCAAATTTTCTGCCGGTTGTATTTTTAAGCCTCACTTATTTCAACTCCAAAAAGCTCCTTGAAAGCCGGAGTCATAATATTATTAAAGATCCAACCACCATCAATGGGCAGCAGCGCCCTGTCGCTTTCACACAAAAATCCCTTAAGCTCACTAAAAAGCGCTGCCCTGGCTTCCAGCTCAAAGCTGTCCCAGTCGTTCATAAACCGGCTGCAGTCTGCAGCTGCTCTATTAAAAACATAGCCAAGTTCATCCGAAATTTTACTTGTAGAATAGGTTTCTATTCCATACTCACTGGTGAATTTTAAACCTGGCATAAGTTCTGGCTCAAGCAGCTCGTTAAAGAGTTCTCTTAAAGTCACAACTTCAGAGTTGCCAGGATTGACTTTATAAACTACGTTATCAGGAAGGTATTCCACCGAGCCAAAGTTTGTTACAACGGTATGCTTGCCACTTACAATGCTCATGGCAAGATAAGGCCCCGGCTCACCATAAACGCTGAACATGGTATGAACTGCTATCCGGCAACCTTTCAGCAGTTCAACCCATTTGTCCGGAGTCCGGCCAGCATACAAGCGATAATTATCTATATTAAATTCCTCCAGCAGCTCTCTGGCTGTTTCTTCTTCAGAGGGATTTATCAGCCAGTGAAAAGTGTATGGAAATTCAACCTCTGAAAGCGCATGAAGCACTTTGTGGGCACGATGCTCAATCCCTGTGCTCCCGCAAAAAGCCAGATCTCGCCCTGTTTTCTCGGAGCATAAGGCACTTAGACCCGCATCCACCGGGAAGGGAATGAAAAGTGATTGCCAGTCACTAATACTGTTATTAAATTTCAACTTATCTTTAACACAGCGCAAATATTCCGAGTGGCCGCGCTCTGAGCTAAACAGCGGCACTAACGCAAAGGCCGCTTCACGCATGGCATGCGGCCCATTAGCATCATAGAGCGCATCTCTGGCGGGCCAGTCCACTCTATCGCCATTCCACCTGGCCACAATCTCCTGCCAGGGACTGTTTAAAATCGGATCAGGGCCGAGTGACCTAAATATAAAATCATGAAAGAGCACAACACCCGGCTTAACGCCCAGATGCATCCTTACAAAGTCGGCTTCCCTGCGGTCTTCAAGCTGATAAAAGAATATATCAAAAGGATTGTCTCTGTGCCGTTTAAATGCTTTTAAAAAATGAAATGTTTTATAGTCTTGATATCCCAAAAATGAATCATGAAAAAATTCTATGTCAAACTCCTTACTGAGCTCATTGACCAGCATGTCAGTAAAATATGCAGAAAATGTTTCACCCCCTGCGCTACTACTTAGCGGCGAAAACCAGGCTATGCGGATTCTTTCACTCATTGTTCCAGGGGTGATAGCAAACCATTAATTACCCGATCCCAGCCGCCCTCGAGCAGGCCGCTTTTTTCTATATCCAATCGCCCCTGGCGCCCGAGCTTTTCAGCCAAAGCTCGATCCTCTACCAGTTTGTTTACCGCATGACCAATTGCATCTGTAGTAGCCTCTACCACCAGGCCATTCTCTGAGTCTCTAACAAATTCAAGCACCCCACCGCTGTCATCACAGGTGATAACCGGCTTTGATGAAGCCATTGCCTCAAGAGTGACATAGCCGTAATCTTCATTATGGGGTGCGTAATATACAGCCAGCGCTCCAGCATAAAGATCCAACAGCTCCTGTTCCCCTACTCTGCCAAGAAACTCCACCCTTTCCCACAGGTGGTGCTTGTCGATCTCATTTTTATAATACTCCATAACCTGCGGCTCATCAGCTATGCCTACAATTTTAAGTTTCACAAAGTTATGCACTATCGGCATGGCTTTAATAATAAGATCGGTGCGCTTAATAGCGCACAACCTGCCTACCGAAAGTATGTAATCTTCAGCAGGCTTTGTGTAATAGGCATTACCTGCTGATAGGGGTGGGTACAATACCTGGGCATCAAGTTCGTTATACTCCCTGAGTCTCGTAACGACGTTCTTTGAGATCCCCGATCGGTAGGCACACTCAGCCAACACGGCGTCATCACCTGCTACCAACATCTGCCTTAAGGCTTCATCGCGCGGATCATCTGAGAAATCTGAGTAGCGCGTTCCGTAAAGATCATATATTTCCCGCCGCTGATGCACCAGCCAAAGGCTCTTACGGGGATGACGTGCATAGTAGCTGGGAAACTTGGTTGCTATAACCAAATCAACAGCTCGACCCCCAAAAGAGCTTAAATCAAGAGAGCGCCAGATAGCACACTGATTAAGAATGCTCTCTTTCGGATGAACGGAAAAAGGCAGTTCTACTGTATCAACTATATGTCCACGTGCCTTTAGCTCTTTTTCAAGTGAGCGTACCAGCACTTCCTGTCCACCACTTGTAAAGGGCACTTTGGCCCCGAGTATTAAAATATTTGCCACCTTATCCTCTCAGGGAACTTCCGCAACTATACAATAATCCTGGTAGCCGTATATCAGATCATTTAATTGATCAATATTGCGGTTGATGTTTTCAACCAGAGCTGCCCAGCGTGGAGTCATAAATTCTTCAACCTTAATTTTACGCAGTCTGGCTTCTTCCGGCACCGCTGAAAGCTCTTTTAGCTCTATTACTTTAAGACCAGCAAGCTGTACAGTGTAACTCAACGTATCTGGGTGGAGCGGAAATACATGCGTTGGATCGCGGAAATAATTAGAAGAAAGCGCCAAAAGTGAACGCGGATTAATGGTCTCAAAAATTATTTTTCCACCGCTTTCAACTTTTTTAGCTGCAAGCTGAATCAACTCCTCTAATGCCTTTTGCGGTAAGTGTTCGACCACCTGAATAGCAATCAGACCAGAAAGCTCCCTATCCTCAAGTGTCCGTAAATAACCGATGCCATCACCATGCAAAACATCAAAGCCCTGCTGACGGGCTCGCTCAACCATGGCTCTATCAGTATCAATTCCTCGACAGTTTATCCCGGCTTCGCTTAAAAGCTTCTGAAGCTCTCCACGACCGGAGCCTATCTCCAGCACTGTGTTCTTAGCTCCCTTAAAATAAGGTGGATAAATTGAAAGCCTCTCTGCTATTTCCTCCTCACTTCCTCTGAAGCGGTTTTCAAGCAACAAATAACTAAAATCAGCGTAATCGTCAGACTCTCCCCTCTCCGCTTCCGGTGGCATCTCTTTTTTGCCCAAAGAGGCCAGTATACCCTCAATACCTGAAACTACGGACTCAAGCGTTTTTAATTTTTCCGCACTAACGGCGGCATTTTCATTAAGATCGTGTAAATTTGACTGCACATCTTTTAATGCACTATTTAAGGCTTCGTACAAGCTACGCTCCAGCGTTCTTAGCGACGCCGTCTGCTCATCATTAATCCTTTCAATCCGCTCAAGCGCCCGAGTGATATCTACATCAATTTTACGAATAAGTTCCCAAAAATTTGCAGCGTCACGTGCGTCAACATATTTACTTACATCGTTCAAATATCTTACCAGATTAGCCTGATAATTCTTCTCAGCTTCAAAATAGTCTTTGAGCAGATAATCCCAAACTATCGCCAGAACTTTTCTCTTAAATTTAACTACTAGTTTCGCAAGTGGACCACGCCGATGAGTGGTAACTGCCTCAAGCTGAAGCCGCGGGGAGTAGATATAATTACTATTTAAGTATCTAAGCTCTTCAGAGTGCAGCAGCTCGCCGGCTTTACGGTTTTTTTCAAAATCAGCTTTGAAAGAATGAAAAGAGGGCTTTTTATTAGAGTTCTCGTTTAGCTGGTTTTTTACCCTCTGACGAATGCGAGCCATAATGGAAGCAACATCAGGTTGCTGCTTATCATCTGAATGGGCCGTATTTTCCTGTGTGCTCAACTCTCTCTCCATAAAAAAAGCTATTATTTCAGAAGATTACAACATAAAACAAGATCCCGAGGCAAATAATTGATAGCATATTCCCCTATAATAATTCAAAGAATGTATTTTTTAATGAAACAACACCATCCGAAGCTTACTTTTGTAACACTGCTTTTATGGGGCAAAGCCTCAATCGCCCTGGCCTGCAGTTGTATACCTGCCAAGGAAGCGCAGTACTTAAAAAATGCCCAAATAGCCTTTGAAGGCCAGGCGCTG
The DNA here is from genome assembly GCA_003696425.1 of Candidatus Dadabacteria bacterium. Classification (GTDB taxonomy): domain Bacteria; phylum Bdellovibrionota_C; class UBA2361; order UBA2361; family J046; genus J046. The sequence continues at coordinate 7,293 of RFHI01000119.1, forward strand.
GATATACAAGAAGTAGAAAAGGCTCAGTCACAGTGGTCTGGCTCTGTCAAAATTACTTTCAAAGTGACTAAAACTATCAAAGGATCAGACAAAGATCAGGTTTCAGTTACAACCAACAAAAGCAGTGCTGCCTGTGGTTATCCCTTTCAGAGAGGGCAATTCTACAGGGTTTATGCTTACACCTATAAAGGGCAGCTTACAACTGGCTTATGCAGCGGAACCAGACCCCTTTCTACAAAAGAATAGTGGTTACAGCCAGTGTCAGCTTAAACTCCTTAGTTCTGAAAGAGCGAGAATTGCTGCAGCAGTAGTTTTATGCAGTTTTTCCTGATAGTCCGGAGCAAAGCTATTGTCGCGGCGGTTGGATATCCCAACACAAATAGCTCCTGAGCGATAACCGAGGCCGAAACAGAGCTGATTTAAAAAACTGGCCTCCATCTCCATATTTTCTATTCTCTCAGAGACTGCTTTTGAGCGAAACTCAGCTGCCAGAAGATCAAAGTCCCTAAAAACCGGCGCTACCCTTGCAATATCTCTTCCCTGATTGGCAAAAAACCCGCTGTTAGATAGCGTTAGTCCACAGGCGACCTCAAGCCCTATTGTAGCTGCTGCTTTTTTTAGCCCTTTAACCACCTCGGGAGTTGAGCGTGATACTATCGGATAAATCTTACTGCGATAACGCGTATTAGCTTCTGTCGATTGTATTAATTCAGTAAATTCCTCTTCAAGCTCCTCACAAATCTTATCTGCAAAAGGTATATCCAGAAATGTACTGCTATGTTCAATCCCAATCGAGTAGGTAGTAATTATAGGTGTACCCAGGCGGGTATCACTCTGAAGCGCTCCGGAGGTGCCCACTCTTATAATATTAAGAGGATTAAAAGAAGCTTTACGGCTACGACTCGAAAAATCAATTTCGTTAAGAATGGAAAGCTCTTGAAGAACTATTTCAAGTGATGATGTACCCATACCGGATGTAACTGCACTAACTCGAAGTGGCGCATTCAGGGTAAGATCATCTGATACTTTTGATACCGTACCGGTTATAGTTTTTAACCCGCGATGTTCTCTGGCGATATCCACAGAGTCAAAGAAAGTATCAGCAATCCATGCTACTCTTCCAGGATCACCTGCAATAAGAATATTTTCAGCAAGTTCTTCTGGCTTGAGCTGCAAATGATAAATCCTACCCTGCGAATCAAACGGCAGATCAGCAGAAGCAAAAGGCCCCGGATTGGAGCGTCCTAAAGCGTTCATAAAAGCTACCTCGTTTTAAGATAACTAACTTCTTAGAGCTTAATCTTTTTTAAAAGAGCTTCAAAGATCTTTCTAGCGCTCTCTTCATTGACGTGTTCTCCTCGTGGGGTGCCACCTATATCAGAACGCCCTCCGCTGCCGGACACCCCGAGAATAGCATCAATTTCTGAATAAAAATTATCAAATCCACGGTCACCAAGCAGTTCATATACGCTTTTTTTCCCAAGCCGTTTAGCAGCAGCTTCTGAACACCCAGATACGGTTACTACCTTTTGCCCAGGTTTATACTGCACTACTAAAGATGCATCGCGATGCCAGATATCTCTGCTAGCAGCATCTGAGACAACAAACGCAACATCATTTTTTATTTCCTTAATGGCGTCTTTCGCTTCAACTTCTCTAAGCTCTTCGAACAGTAACGCAGATTGTTTCAATTCTTCGGGAATCTCTCCAGGTTTAAAAGCTGTCAGCCCTGCATTTATCGCCTGTTTATATCCTTCAATATCAAGGCTGGCAATTTGTTTCATCTCAAATATGGCGTTACGAATATAGGGCTCGGCCGTACGATTAATGCCGACCGGATCAATGTCCAGCTCTGCTATAGCTTTAGCTATATTAAGGTCAGGTTCGAGATTCCCTGAGAGAACTAGGAGAGCATAAACCGCATCCGGATCCGGAAGCCCGGTTACCACAAACCTGGTGACAGGTTTAAAGTCCGGCTGCATGGCTATACGAGCAGCCTTTACACTTACCGGCTCCTCCTCAGAATAAACACCGTGGTGATCTAACTTGAGGGGACCAACAACCGAAGTATCACCAAAGGAGCACTCCACCGGCTCATAACCACGATTACGATATTCAAATGCCTGTTCAAGCGTTGCGGCATAGCGCAGGTCAACTGCGTGTTTAAGCGACACCCCCTGGCCCCTCCCATCTTCTTTGATACGATTACTTCGTTCTATATGCATGTTATTAAACTCAGTCATTACCTCCCTATAGGCATCTTACTAATAATAATAGACTTTAACAGCCAAAAACCTCCCTTTAACAGTATTTCCGCTTATATTAGCGGGCTAAATTAACTGTAAAGTTCAGTAGTTATCCACTCTAAGAAAACTTTCCACTGATAAACACGATTTTTTAACAGTTAAAATGGATGCTTTCTCTATTTATTAACTGTCTTAAGTTGACGAAATCAGTATTGAGAACAGGAAACTTATCGTAAACGCGAATAAACAGTTTTTGCTTGTAATTTACAGCTCTTATAAGTATTTATTTAACTTCCGCTCGCAGAACGGAATGGATTTAAAAAGTGCCGTTTTTGCAGGGGGTTAAAATGACATCATCGAATAAACCACTTCTTCTTACAGTACGGGAGGTTGCTGAGCTACTTCGTATTCACAGGCCAAAAGTGTATGATCTTATTAAATCAGGCACTCTAGATGGGTTTAAGCTGGGTGCTGACTGGCGCATAAGGCGGGAATCGGTTGAAAAGCTTATTGGAGATATTCCGCCTGCCTTTTTTAGCGGCGAAGCAGAAGAGCTTAACAGCCAGGCATAAGCTGTCTGTAACCTAAAGTTATCACCTGTTATTTAGTCAAAAAGGCTGCTCATGGCAATAACTGGTTGATTTTGCAGCTTAATTCTTCTAATAGGGCCAACGCTTTAATGCACCGCTTAAGACCTGCTGCAGTCTGTGGCAGCTGATCATAGTGGAACTTCTTTACTGTTCAGAGAATCTAACAATCTGAAGCTGAATTTTCAGGTCTTTCAGCCCGCTACGCCGGAACTCCTGAGATGAGCGCATCAAAAAATTGGAAGTTACAAAAGCTTGAACAGTTACTGGACACAATAGAATCATGCCCAATCAGGCTCCGTTAACCTACTGGCAAAAGACCGGATACCGCTACACAGATCTAAATTCTGTCTGGCAGGAAATTAAAAACGACCTTCTAGCCGCTAAAGTAACGCTTGATCCGGTAAAAGGAGCAATCATTGAATGTTCAAAGCGGGTTGTAGATGAACAGGCCGGACATTTTCCGATCATACTGGCAGTCATGAAGAGGTTTTTACCTAACTGGCGTGAGCCCAGAAAAAGGACCTCTGTCATTTTCTGCCTGGAAGATGGGTTCTGGTTTGCTAAGGGTAAATTGTCTTACAGAGCGCCTATCTTTGCCTGGGGTAAGTACTGCTATGACAACCAGACATTGCTTATGCCGGACTCTGAGTTTTTCGAAACAGATGCTTACAAAGACACACTTGCAGAGATATTTGAGCATGAAACAAAGTTCCCCTGGGAGAAGAAAAAAAATAAGGTCTTCTGGCGTGGTGCAACCAGCGGTGTAATGATGCGTACGGATAGGTGGGAAACTGAACCACGGGTTTTGCTTGCCAAGGTATCACAAAAAATCAACGATCCCGATAAACTCGACGCCTGGTTTGGCCGAGTAGTGGATTACGGCGATCCTGAAATAACTGCCCGGCCAGAAAAGGCCGGATTGGTGCGGGATTTCAGGCCGCTTAAAGAATTCTTTGAGCACCGTTATTTAATCTATATCGATGGGATGCACTGCGCCTGGCCTATGCATTATCTAACACTGGCCTCTCACTGTGCTGTTCTTAAGGTAGAGCGTCCCTTTGAACAGTGGTACTACCGAAGACTAAAGCCCTGGGTACATTATATCCCTGTTGATGACAAATTGCTCCACTTTGAGGAGCTGCTGGAATGGGTCTTTGCACATTCTCAGGAGTGTTACGAGATTGCAGAAAACGGACACCAGTTTATGAAAAATATTACACTCGAATCTGCCGAGCAGGAGTTTTATGAACTTCTAAATAACATACTTGATTGTCAGCAGGACGAAACACCCAAGAACATAGATATACCGATTGCCGAGATCGGCAAGACCGGGGATGGGCCCTTACTGGCCACTTGATTCTTCAGCCGGCAGCAGACCTAAATGTTTTAGTTTCCCGATTAAGACTTCAGGCTCAATCGGCTTGGTAAGGTAATCGTTACAGCCAGCCACATGAGAATAGTGATGGTTCTGCAAATCGTCGCACCCTGTAGTCATGATTATCTTTACACCGTCTGACTGAACACGGCCACGCGCCTCTTCATACTCCCGTATTGCAGTAAGTGCTTCCTGACCGTCAACTTCCGGCATTTTTATATCAAGCAGAATTAAGTCAAAGGGACGTCCTTGTTCATCAGCATCGCAAAAGGCATCAAAGGCCTCCTCACCATTTTTAACCCGCACAGTCTCACCATAAGGGGCTACAATCGACTCCAGCAGTTTGGCGCTTACACTCTCATCTTCAACAATTAAAACTCTCATGCCGGCTCCTTAAAAATCACCTTCTATCTACCGGATATAATTAACCCGCAGAAAAGATCGGTCAGCTTAAGCACAAACTTTACAGGCAAAAATTGCTGTATTTTCAATAACTAAGACTTTAGTTTTAATGTCTGATTGGCAAATTCTGCAAACTCTTCAATGGTAAGCATTTCCGCCCGTACATTTCGATCCAGCCCTGCAGCTGAAAAGGCCTTCTCTAACAGATCTTTTGTAAGTAAGCCCGTAGAAAGCAGCGCATTAAACATCTTCCTGCGCCTCTGTGAAAAGGCAGCCCGCACTAACATATGAAACCATCCTTCATCTTCAATTCGGTACGGCAGTTCACGATAAAAATCGAGTCTTACCAGCCGTGACTCAACGCCCGCCTGGGGGTAAAAAGAACTTCCGGGAACAATCATACCAAGAGTGGTCCTGGCTCTCAGTTGGCAGGAAATAGTAAGCACGCTGGCTTCACGCGTTCCAGGACGCGCCGCTATTCTCTCAGCAAACTCACGTTGAAGCAAAAATACTGCCCGTTTTATGCAGTAGGCCTGCCCAATAACATGAAAAAGAATATCAGTACTGAGTGAATACGGGAGATTCCCAAAAACAACCAGCTGATCTCCAAATTCCTCAAAAGCTACCTCTAGCACATTTGCGTTTACCACTTTTACAGATGGAAAACGAGAAGATAGCTCATTGCAAAAACGGCTTTCAATTTCAATAGCAGTTACATCAGGAAAATGCTTTAACTCGTTAGTTAATGCTCCCAAACCGGCCCCAATTTCCACAATGGAGTCTGACTCACTGACATCGGAAAACTCTACAATTCCCGCCAAGGCAGCCGGATCAATCAAAAAATTTTGCCCGCGCTCTTTAGATGGTATAATCTTTAATTTTAAAAGATCCTCCCTAACACTCATCCTGGCGCTCCCACTTTTTCAACCGGGAAACGGCTTAGAACTTCCATATCCAGTCTGCTTTGCTCTCCTTTAAGGAACCTGAGACCGCCGACAAAGCCTATCATCGCTGCATTATCGCCGGTATGTTTAAATTCAGGGAAATACACTTCCAGGTTGTTTCTCTCTTTTAAAACTCTTCGAAGTCTCTTATTAGCAGATACCCCGCCCGAAACTGCCACTCGGGTACAGCCGGATGTTTTAACAGCACGAAGTAACTTAAAAGTAAGAGCATCAACTATTGCTTCCTGTATTGCATGAGCAAGCTCTGCCTTTACTTCCGGCTTGCTTACAATAAGTTTTTCATTATCTCTAATTAAAAGCGATATAGCGGTCTTTAACCCTGAAAAACTAAACCCTTCAGCCTCGCGCATTACCCGCGGGAGCTCGAAACAAGTGCTGTTTACACTATCTGCCAGTCTGGCCAGGGCTGCACCGCCAGGGTATTCAAAGCCAAGAAGATTTGCTGATTTGTCGAAAGCTTCTCCGGCCGCATCATCAACCGTGCGGGCAATCAACTGATAGCATCCCAGCCCCAAGACCATATGAATTTCAGTGTGCCCACCCGATACAACCAGGGCAAGAAAAGGAGGATTAAGTTCGGGATTATCAAGCATAACGGAAAAAATATGTCCCTCTATATGATTTACACCGATAAAGGGTTTGCTTAGCCCAAGCGCAAGCCCCTTTACGAAATCAACCCCCATCAAAAGACAGCCTTTAAGGCCAGGGCCACGAGTGACAGCAAGCAGGTCAATTTCCTGCTCCTTTATACCCGTTTGATCGAGAAGGGCCCTATAAAGAACTGGTAAATTCTTCAAGTGGCTTCTGGATGCCAGCTCAGGTACAACTCCCCCGTACAGTTTATGAAGATCCGTTTGTGATGAAATCTTTTCATCACAAACTACAGCCTTGCCACGATCATCAAAACGAAGAAGAGCAAGCGCTGTTTCATCACAACTTGTTTCTATAGCAACTACGTTCATGCAAGCGAATATACAGGCAAGCACGAGGCACAGTCAAAACCGGCTGAACTTTTTAAAAACTAATGTCTTATTTATCTGTGTTTTTCAGATACTCGGCAATTGCATTCAGTTCTTCTCTGGAAGCCTGTGCAAAAAAATGAACCGGACAGAACTGCGGGTCAACCCGTTTATTATCAGGCGTAAGACCAGTTCGCAGAAATGCAACCAGCTCTTCTTTGCTCCAAGCCCCAATACCATCTATCTCTGATGGGGTTATAGCTGGCGCCACCCTGCTTTTCCCATTAAAGCTAATTGTTTTACCCCCACCCAGGTAAACTTCATCATTAAACAGATCTCCCGGGGTATTGTGGCAATAGCCGCAGCGGGCAACGTGATCTACAAGATAAGCACCATAAGCTGCTGTGTTATGAGGATTTAAATCAGGGACATATCCTTTAACTTCTCTTTTAGTTTTAAAGAGCCCTCTAGTATTACGTTTAAAAAATGATACTGAACGCCTTGGATTATATTTTTCAATTGGTGGAAGACTTCTTAGATAAGCAGCAATAGCATAAGCATCGTTGTCTGAAAGCCATTCATAACCTATATGTGCATCACTCAAAATTCTTTCACCGCCAGGCTTTTTCGAGAGTCTCAGCACATTTACTATATCCACAGCTTTCCATCCATATAATCCGGAGCGTGCCGGAGTCAAATTGGGAGCGACAACTTTACCATAACTATCTTCCATCTGCCTTCCACCAGTTAATACCGCATCCGGCGAAGCCTCAGTTGCATGACAGATACCACAGGCAGCTAATCCCCGTACCAAATGTCGGCCACGTGAGAGCACTTCAGGATTATCAATATGTTCAATGGTAATATCGCCAGGTCTTGGACTACAGTTAACGAGACAACAAATCAAAAAAACCGTTAACAACAGATAAGATAAAGACCTCTTATTCAAGCCGGTATCTCCCACACAGTATCCACAAACATAACACAAACAACGTGGTCCGGTAATTTCATAGAGCTACACATCTGTCTCCTTCAGAAGCCCTACTATAATATGCTTTTATACTTACTGACAAGAATCCTAAAGGAGCGGCTTAATTAACCTTAAAAATTACCCGCTTTTTGACCTTGATCCTGCTGTTGGCCCTGGTATTCCTGGTAAAAGTCAACCAGTTTTCTACGCATCATTAGACGTGAACGGTGCAGCCTTGATTTCACTGCCGGAATAGTCAAATTTAATATCTCCCCGACCTCCTTACTGGTAAGTCCGTTGACATCGCGTAGAACAAATACTGGTCTATACTCATCGGGGAGTGTTCTAATGGCTTCGTCCAGCGCAATAGCAATTTCAGCCCTTAGAGTTGCAGTATCGCCATTAATCTGATCTCCATTTTTAGACATCAGGCTTTCCTGTACATGCGGCATCATGTCTTCAAGAGAAACACTTTGATCTTGCTTTCGCTTTCTAATTTTCATCAGCGCTGCGTTAACTGTTACTCTGTACAGCCAACTTGAAAATGTAGATTTTCCTTCAAAGGCATGGATTTTTCTGTACACAGAGACAAAAACATCCTGCAATACTTCTTCAGCGTCCTCTTGATTGCGGGTGAGCCTGCTGGCAAGACTATAAGCTTTATCTTTATAGCGGTTAATTAATAGCTCAAAGCTCTCAGTACTGCCATTTTTAAACTCTTCGATAAGCTGATTATCTGTTTTCTGGCCTGACATTACCTCTACCCCTTCTCTGTTGTACAGGCACCAGCGCCTGCACAGGGGGCTACACTGCGAAAAGCTTGCCAGAAAATCAGATTAATATTTAACAGGCCGAGAGAACTGCGGAGTTCAAAATTCCCCCGATCTAACAGGCAGTTAGCAATAAAAGCAAAGATCTTACGATAAAATATAAATCGTATAACTTTTAAACAGCTGTCAAAATTTCGACACTTATTTAACCAGAAGCGTCAAAAAGCGCTTACCTTCTCTGCGGCCGGCACGCACCAATACTTTCTTGCCCTTATACTTCTTAAGCAGCTCTTCTAGGGCAGAAATTGTCCTTACCGGGCGATCATTAATTTCAATGATCACATCTCCTGGTATGATGCCTGCTTTTGCAGCCTGGGTTCCGGGCTCTACTCTCTTTATCAGTACCCCTTTGAGATTTTTCAATTTTAATGTGCGAGAAAGATCACGGGTAAGCTCTGTAACTGTTACACCTATTGAAAGCTCAACCTCTTCCTCTTCGTCGTTAGCCTCTTTTTTAACTTCCTTTGGCTCTTCCATCCTGGCTATTACTGCGTGTAACGTTATACGCTTACCATTTCTAATCACCTCAATTGGAACCTTCTTGCCCACAGGGGTTGACGCTACCATCAGTGGCAGATCGCTATACTCGCGTACCCTTTTGCCATCATATTTCACAATAATATCTTTGGGCTTAAAACCTGCCCTCTCAGCAGGTTTACCAGGCTGAACATCAGACACAAGCGCACCGTAGGGCTCTTTAACATGAAACATTTCTGCCAAATCTACTGTTACCTGCTGTATTATCACCCCTAAAACACCGCGGGTAACTTTCCCACGATCTTTTAATTGTAAAATAATGTCACGAGCCAGATTGATTGGTATGGCAAATCCTATTCCGATATTAAAGCCGGTACCACCAAGCTGGGTTCTGCCAGGAGAAAAGATGGCAGTATTAATACCTACAACCTGGCCGTGGGTATTAAAAAGCGGGCCCCCGGAACTTCCCGGATTGATTGATGCATCGGTTTGAATAAACTGATCATAAGGCCCGGCTTTACTTGACGGCACTCGTCTGGATTTCGCCGACACGATCCCGGCTGTCACTGTTTGGCCAAGCTGAAACTGATTCCCTATAGCGACTACCCAGTCTCCAACCTGGAGCTTATCGGAATCACCGAAATATACCGTTTTTAACTTGTATGGAGGTTTAATCTTTAGCAGTGCGATATCAGTTTTTGCATCTCTTCCAACTATTCTGGCATGGTAGTCTTTTTTATCGTTTAAAAGACGCACGATGACCTGTGTCCCCTTTGAGATAACATGATTATTGGTAACAATGTAGCCATCGTCTGAAATAATAAAGCCTGTACCAAGTGCCCGCCAGGGTGATTCAGGCTGGTGTTTGAAAAAGGGGTGAGCTTTATCATCGCTCTTATCGTCTTCGTCTTCTTCATTATTTACGGCAATATTAACTACCGCAGGGCGCAGCTCTTTAATTAATTCAGCAAAACTTGGAAGCTCGCTGATCGCTCGAGCCCCCTGACTTTTATACACTGCAGGAGGCATGCCCTCTTTAATAAAATTTCCTCCGTTTTTCTCTGCCAGGGCAAAATCGCTAAAAGCAATTAGCACGCTTAAGAACAATAACGCCCGTTGCCAGCAAAAGAGGTTTAGTTTGGTACTATGACTGTTTCTTCCGGACATATCCCATTCGCAAGTTATGTAAAATCTCTTCAAGTAGCTGCGCCTCATTATTATCCAGATTTCCTTTAGTCTTTTCTTCCAGCATTGCAAGTATGTCAATTGTCTGCTTGGCCGCTTCAGGATCAACATCCACCTGAAGGCCTTCAGGCGGTGTCATCTCTCCAAGCTGCATAAGTGCCTGGGTAGCAAGCGACATGACAAATGATGCAAAGTTTACCTGCGGGAAATGGCTGTTCTTTAAGTTTTCAGCACCCGCCTGAGCCTTGTGATTGTCTGTGTGATCATGCTGCGCCTCCGAAGAGGGGGCTTTGCTCTGACCGCTTGAATCAAAGCGTCTTTTGTCAACGACCTTAAATCCCTGTCCTTCCTCTTTATTTTCATCACCCATATCAAATCTCCCTGTGGGTCAAAATCGATGAAATTTTACAGTCTCTAAGCTAACACGGTCAACTTTTATGGTCTAACATTAAAAATAACTGAGTAATAGCATTTAATTGCCGTTTGTACGCACAGTAGTAACGATTGCTATTGCTCCCTGCTGCCTCTCTGGTTTAATTTGTCATAATTAATATGCCTTATATAGCCTTGCTTAAATGAAGGATTCTGAAAAGTTACATATTACGGTGCTAGGATGCGGAACATCTACCGGCGTACCGGTCCCTGCCTGCCGCTGCCCGGTATGCCTTAGTAAGCATCCGAGAAACCAGAGAACTCGTACATCAATTTTGGTTACCCTCCCCGGGGGAGAGAATATTTTAGTTGACACTTCGCCCGATCTGAGATTCCAGGTTCTCAGACATAAAGTAGATCATATTGATGCTGTGCTTTTTACACATGCCCACGCTGACCACATAATGGGGCTTGACGATCTGCGTGCCTATAATTTTGCTCAAAAAGCAGAAATTCCCTGTTATGCCACAAATGAGACTTTCTCAAAAATAAAAAAAATCTTCTGGTATGTATTCGACCACGATCTAAATATTGAAGGTGGCACTCCCCCCAGACTTAAAGTAATGCCTTTTGATTATTACCGGCCAATTAAGTTGTTTGGCTTTGATGTAACACCGTTTAAGCTTTTACATGGTTCTATGGAAGTTGCGGGCTTTCGCTTTGGGGAATTTTCGTATGCCACCGACTGTAAAATCATACCGAAACAGTCTATGGACTATGTTGATAATGCAAAACTCTTAATTCTTACCGGGTTAAGGGAAGCCCCTCACAACACACATTTGACTATCCCCGAAGCTGTTGAGCTTGCTGGTAAGCTGAACACTGATCAAACTTACCTTATTCACATGAGCCACGATGTAGATTATGAGAAAACTTCCAAACAACTACCTGATAACATACGACTCTGTTATGACGGTTTGAGTCTAAAAATTTGAGCTTTGCTGCTTTTGTTTACAAAGGATCTCACCAAGCTCAAAATCTTCAGGATAAGTTACCTTGATATTAGTTCTCTCGCCTAAAACCATTCTTACAGTAGAAAACTGCTCAACCATCGAGGCATCATCGGTAAATTCACCATCCAACTCAGCGTGAGCCTTAAGCAGCACAGCCAGGCTGAAAACCTGTGGGGTTTGTACAATCCAATACGAATTACGATCAACGCTGCGTACTACAAGGTTGTTATTATCAACCTCCTTCAGACTGTCGATGCATGGAAGCCCAGCTGATGCTGCCCCAGATTCTATAGCTGCAGCTAAAGTTGCCTTAACAAGAGCGGGGCTTACAAAGCAGCGGGCAGCATCATGTATTACTACATAAGCTGATGAGTCCACCTGTATCTCAGACTCCAGATAATTGAGAGCGTTTCTGACTGAATCCTGTCTGCGCTCACCCCCAATTACCAGAACAACAGACTTAAATTCCGCAAGCATTTCTCTTGCGAGAATTAAGTTCTCTTTAGAAACAACAACGACTATACGCTCAAATAGACCGGTGTTATAAAGCGCATCAAGTGTTCGAAGCAAGAGCGGTCTGCCAGCTAATTCCCTAAATACCTTATTTAGCCCCCCTCCGGCTCTGCTGCCTTTACCTGCGGCTGGAACTATTCCGTAGATTTTTTGCTCACTAATCATGGAGCAGTGTTATAGCACAAAGCCAATAATAATTCAGCAAATCAGTAATGGCAGCACAGTAAAACGGAAATGCGAATCCTAACTAAGAATTCGTAACTTCACTCCGGTAGTTCACTCCTGAGAAACAACGCCACAACACAAACCAGGAGATTAGATATTAACGGTTAATCAGGAAAAAATTTGCTGAACTTCCTGGCGTACTTTTTCCGGCGCACGTGCCTTGGCAACCGCTATCTCAGAAACCAGTAGATTCTGAGCAGTGTCCAGCATCTTCTTCTCCCCAAAGGAGAGTTCTTTGTCATTACTTAAAACTGAAAGATCACGCAGCACCTCAGCTATTTCATAAACAGATCCCGTCTTTATTTTCTGGGAATATTCCCTAAAACGGCGGTTCCATGTTTGTGTATCAATTCTGAAATTGCGATCTTTTAAAATCTTATAAACTTTAGTTACAGCCTTTTTATCCACCACCTTACGAAGGCCTACAGCCTCGCCCTGGCAAACCGGTACCATAATTTTCATACCGCTGTCTAAAATCGTAATATCATAAAACTTCTGCTCCTGCCCGCCAATTTTTTTAGTCTGCACTTCATTAATCTTACCAACACCGTGACCAGGATAAACAATCTTTTCACCAGCTTTAAATGTTTTAGTTTTCAAGGTGCACTCCTTTATAATGTCGTTCTCAAACAAATCAAGTGCAAACACAGCTGCCGGATACACAACAATCACACCCCGGCCGGAACTGTCGTTGCGGGAAAAACCTACAATTGAATATCAAAAGAGAAGTTAACTACCTGAAGTGTTAAAACCGCACAAAGCAGTAAACACAAAACGTACAGCAACTCTTAACACCGAACAACTGTATTATACCCTAAAGGAGGCTGCTGAGCAAACTGAAACTTGCTGCAAAAACAGAATAAAATTTTAAGATTATAACTGGTTTTATGCTATAATTACGCCCCCGAAATGTGTTGCTACATAATTAACTATTGTCTTCTTTGTGCACCATACAGGACAAGTATTCATCTAAAATGCGTTTAACTACATAAGGACCGCGGTAAATAAAGGCCGTATAAATTTGCGCAAGCACCGCGCCAGCACTCAACATTTTGTCTAGATCCATCCCATTAAATATCCCACCTACTGCAATAACTGGGACTCTTCCGGCAGTAATCTTTGAGATTGCCTGCACACACTTAAGAGAACGTTCAAATAACGGACGTCCACTAAGCCCACCGCTTTCCATCTTTGCAGTCTGCAGCCCTTCACGCGCAAGAGTAGTGTTTGTTGCTATAATTCCACTAACACTATTTTCAATGCAACACTCAACAACTTCCTCAAGCTGGTTCATATTTAAGTCCGGTGATAATTTAACTAACACCGGCTTCCTCTTTGGATTAGCTTCCTGTAATGCAGCTATGATCGGACCGAGGGAGGTTTTAGCCTGTAATTCCCTCAGGCCAGGCGTATTGGGTGAGGAGACATTTACGACAAAATAATCGCCATAAAGATACAGCTGCTTAAATACTTCCAGGTAATCATAAACAGCTCGTTCATTAGGGGTTTCCTTATTCTTCCCAATGTTTATGCCTAGCACAGGACGTTCCAAAAGGGAGCTAAAACTTTTCAGCTGTTTTTCGACCACATCAGCGCCCGCCGAAGGAAAGCCCATACGGTTTATCAGCGCCTGATTCTGGGGGTAACGAAAGATCCTGGGGCGCGGATTGCCAGCCTGAGGACGAGGTGTAACAGTGCCTATCTCTATATGACTGAAGCCTAGTTTGGCGAGTAACTCTAAGGCTCGTGCATCCTTGTCAAAGCCGGCTGCCAGTCCGAGAGGATGACTAAATGAGAGCCCGAAATAATCTCTTTTCAAATTATCATATCGGGAGAGTGGAAGTGCAGGCAAAAAAAATTTAATTAAAGGCTGACTGGAAATAAAAGCATTGTGAGCTGTTTCCGGATCCAGTTTAAAGAGTAAATGTTCTCTAATAACTCTGTAAAATTCCACCAACTATCATCAGCGCAAAATTAGTATCAAAGCCATAAGTTTTAATTGGAGCAGTCTGGCCAC
>RFHI01000120.1 GCA_003696425.1 Candidatus Dadabacteria bacterium
CAGTACTATAGCTCCTTACACAAAACCCTGGTTTTCAATAAAACTTATAGAAGCTTCCATATCTTCTTTTTTTAATTCGTCTTTTAGCCGGGAAAGATTCTCAAAGTTTTCAAGCTCCACAAGACAGAGTGCTTCAACCTGCTCGGCCTGACAATCAAGCCTCCGTAATTTTACCATGCTGCAATGCTTTTTCAGAAGTTCGACGATTCTTTCCGGACTAAGTGAGCTTCCGCTCCCTGATTTTATCCGGGCAAACAGATTGTGATCAGAGCTGTCACGGGAAAAGATAGCTCTAACGGTTAAAAGAAATAGTATTACAGCAACTCCTAAAACTGTCACTACTCGCTGATTAGCACCTAATCCAAGACCAATAGCAATAGCCAAAAATAAGTAAGCCAACTCTTCTGGCTCCTTAATGGCTGCCCTGAAGCGCACTATTGATAGCGCCCCTACCAGCCCCAGCGACAGCGCCAGTGAGCTTTTTACAATAGAGATAATTATCATGGTTGTAGTGGTGATCAGCATAAAATTCCGTGCAAAGGCGCGCCGGTCAGATAATGCTCTACCGTAGCGTACATAGAAGAACTCAAGCACCCAGGCCAGAAGAGCTGCCAACAGCAGGTTTAGGCCGAATTCAAATATAATAATTGGTATGCTTTCTGTAGCGAAAAACTGCGATGCAGCTTGAGCAGTTTTCATAGTTTAATGCCTCACATTTAACAGCCTGTTATTCCTCAGCCGGATATAAAATTTCTTTAACATTACTTATCTTTTGTGTTACCGGCTTACCGTCCATTAGAATAGTCGAGCCGCTCTCTCTTAAAAAGAGGTGATTTACGCTGTTTACATCAGCAAAACGGACTTTAAGCCAGCCGCCGCCAAACTCAGGCTTTTTTTGAAAAGCAGCAAAACCGTATTGAGAGCCGCTAACAGATACTTTGCTGGCACTGAGCCGCGAGAGATCCTTACTTACCAGTGCAAGCCTTGCTTTTGCTACTGTAACATTTTCTGCTGTTATCTTACTGGCCTCCCCAGCACTGATTGCCTTATCACCTATATCAGAGAGCTTAATATCAGTAAGAGTTACAACACTGCCAGAAAAATCCAAGGCGTCATTACCAGTCTTAGTAAATGAGCAGTTCTGCAAAACTCCGTTACTAAAATCAGAATCAAACGCATCCGATGATACATTTAAAAAGGAGGCTTTGTTAATCTCAAAAGTGCTGTTTACAATATTTAAGGCATCCTCGGACTGAATATCTTTAAACTCTATAGAAGTGAGCTTTGCCGGCGAATTATAAAAAGTAACAGCACCACTTATATTGCGCCCCGGCTGAAATCCGTTTTTAAGGCCACTGATAGTTACATATTGAAAGTAAGATTCACCAGCCGCATTAATTACCGCAAGCCCCCGCCCGCTTTTATCTGATGAGAATATCCTTACGGGATTATCCGGCTCTCCCTCAGCAATAAGTGCTGATCCGAGGTAAATTCTGGCATTATTTTTAAGATCAATACTGCTACCTGGTGAAAGATAAAAGCGTTTTCCAGCTGGAATAACCAGGTCACGGTTAATTTCACATTGTCTCCCTTTTAAAGTAACGACCCCATTGCTTTCCTCTTTGAGACAGGAGAACTCATCAAAGTTAGGCAATTTGGCCGCCACAGCAAGCTTGAATCTTTGCGGGTCAAAATACCGGTAAGGGAAAATCTCCTGCTGATAGATCTTAGTGGTTCCATAAATCTTATAAATTAGCTTTAGCGCGGCACTCTTTGGCTCTTCTATAATCTTAAACTCCCTACTCTGATACTTTACCGGAGAAGAAAAGTCAGTTCCGGCAAGAAAGGCATCATTTTTATTTACCGCTGCCACCAGACCATCTTTATCTTTTATGCCCACAAGCTCAACAGGCAGGGTATGGAAGTTGCCGACCTGAAGATGAATCTGTCCCTCTTCTTTTTTCTTTAAATAGGCGACTGCAGCTCTGGTAGGATCGATAATACGCCTTATCCGCGACTGGTTCATATAGAGCACCCGGCCGGTAAAACCCACAGAAGGAAACTCTGCCTGCAAAGTTTGCAGATGGTAATCTATCTCTTTTTTATTGGCTTTAAGAAACTTATCTAAATATTCTTTCTTAGAGAGACGCTCAAGCGACTGCATATAGAGCTTTAAGAACTCTTTATCACTGAATATGCGGGCGCGGATATCATCCAGATCGCTTTTATAGCTTTCTGCCAGAATATCTTCGATAACTCTACCGGAATTTCCGTCAAATCCAACCGGTTCGAATAAGGCAGTGACTGGATTGTAATAAAACCTCATATTGTGCCAGCGGCTGGAGTGGTGTGCCCCCATTATCTCCAGCACGGCAAAATAGCGGGCCATCAGCTTAAGGTCGAAGACCTTGCTGGCCGGCAGTTTATTCAGCCGGTATGCTTCTAACAGGTCATGAGCAGCTAAGAATTCTTCAAAAAGCTGCGGATCCTGACGCAGGCGCTTCATATTAAAGGCATCAATAATGCTGGTTCTGGCATAGCGCCGATCGCGAAGTTCTGTGACCGAAGCCGGAGGCACAAAATTTTCCGGATTACTTATGCTGCGGGCCTCCTTTATATGACGGGCATGTTCATCCCAGAAGACCCCCTCATTAAATCTTAATATAGGCCCCTCTCTTCTATTGTTACTTTCCAGCAGATATTTATCAAAGTGGCCCTCAAGGGCATAAACACCTTTGTCTTCCCCGTTTATTTTAAGCTTTAAAAAGGTATACTTCAGTGCAATTAAACCCTCATGAGCAAGCATTTTGTGAAAAACCCACTCATAGATATAGTTTCTGGTAGCGGGATGCTGCAGCGAAAACTCTCGTAAGCCAAAGAGCGTCTGTCCGTCGCGCACCTTAACTCTGTATGACCATTTTTTACCTTTCAGATGATCAACCCAGTCTCCCTTCAGGCGAATCTTAACTCGCACCTTTTTACTGCCGCGGGTTATAGTGGCTGGCACAAAATCTTCAGAAGAGGTAAGCAGCAGGTGGTTTTCAAGCGCTTCTTTTCGCTTTTTCAGTATTTTCTGAAAGTGTTTAAACTTTATATCAAGTGCTAACTCTTCGGGACGGTGCATTAACCCCCGGGCAACCCGGGAAATTCTCTCTGCAGCTTCTACAATACCGTTGTCATACTTAATAAATGAGTAAGCATAGAACCAGAGTACAAGACCGGAGAATACAACTATGCATGCAGCAGCACGCGGATAGCGTGCAAATAATTGCTTTAAAAAGTTGTAAACTTGTCTAAAATTGTCCGGTTGCTTTTTAAGATACATTACTGAATGTTATTTTCGTTATAGTTCTTTCTATCGCGACCGCACCAGATAGATGTTCAAAAAACCATTGATTAGCTTCTTATCACATCTACTCCTCTGCTTTGATATTAGATGCGGGCGGTATCAGTGAGTTTCCCCCTGACAGCACCATAACCCCCTGTGATCACAGATAATTAACTTCGCAGCTTACTAAATAGCACCCGGCTGTCAGCTAAATGAATTTTTAAACCGATATTTTTATGAGCAGAAGAACCGATCTAATCGGCGCTGAGTCTTAATAGTTACAACAGGGTACACGGCAACATGCACGAAAGAGAAGCTGATTTCAGTAAAAAGAAGGTAAAGGGGTACTTTGTAGAAGGGTTGCTGATAGCAATGCTGGTGCTACTGGTGGTGCTGGCAGGTATACCGTCGCTGGGGAATTATCTTGATAACAAATCGTTCAGTACCCGTCAGGCTCTCACTGCTCCATAATTGGAAATGCCCCTGGTGTTTTTCAGGTTATGGTCACTCCTATAATTAAATAATTTCAAAGCGGTTATTAATTTCTAACCTTACTGCCGTCAAATTAATTGCGAGATATTACTGCCAGTTTATAACTGAAAAGGATCCCGTTCATTTAAGGCCTCGTCCAGCATGTTACGTACCAGAATATTCCAGCTTATAAAATCAGGAGCAGCCAGCGGCTCTCCAGTTTCAGCATTATAATTTTCATGCATGCCGCCGCTCTTTTTTATGTCCTCCAAGACCAGCTCACTAATTGTTTCGGCTGCCCATATAGCCTCATCTTTAAATCCATATCTTAAAAGAGCGTGCATGTATAGATAATTCGCTATAGGCCAAACCGGCCCCTGCCAATTGGAATGCGGCTTAATCATATTAATATTATTATAGCAGGGATCTCGCCTGCTAAGCGTACGAAAACCGAAAGCCGACTTCATGTGATCATCCGAAAGCAGGTACTTCTTTATCATCCGCCGCCCTCTTTCCAGTGTCGCCATGCCGGCCCAAAGCGGAATAAAGTTCGAATATGACACCGTCTGAATATGCTCGCCGTTTAATGCATTAAGGTTAAAATAGCTCTCCTGCTGCTCTGACCAGAGGTATTTGTTTACTCGCTCCTTTAGCTTATCAGCAAAAGCTCTAAACTCTTTACTGCTGGCAGGTTTATCTGTCTCGGCAGCCAGCTCAGAAGCAGCAAGATATTCCCGATAAACAAAGCCATTACAATCACAGGCAACTACGCTTTTAGGCGGGTAATCAAGCAGGGCTATGTTATTATCTGCGCCCGATTCCATACTGTCGTACCAAACAGCCAAATCAAATCGATCCGACCAGAGATGTTTCCGCCTGTACTCAAAAGTCTTCTCCAGCGCTGGCCAGCTCTCTTTAACCCAACTGAAATCTCCAAGAGTTTTAGCTGCAATTAACATCCCCTGCGCCAGAAACGGCTTCATATGGTTCAAGCGAACATCCCTGCCAGCCGGTGTAATACACCCGGGAATCTTTCCGTCCGCCTCCATGTTAGCCAGGCAATTGAGCGCCCAGTATTTAAGGTAACATGCATCTTGCGGGTTTTCAGAAGCGAGGGCGACTCCCATAAAAAAAGCATCCCAATCCCACTGCTCGCTATAGGGCCCAGCCGGGACCAGGTAATCATAAGGCAGCGCCCCATTTGCCTTGCGAACAATCTGCTGACGTGCATATTCTAATGCGGAACGAATTTGAGCTACCTTATCGCAATTCATAGCGGTAGAAGCTAACACACCTTATAAAGCAATGGAACACGACAATAATTAAGCGTCGAGCAGATTCCGCAAATAATGCCAGTTAATTAAACCATGCTCATCTAACTGCCTGAGGCTGGGAAGCATGCGATCCGGATAAATTGATGCATCTGCCTGTCTACTATCAGTTGGTGACTGCAAAAGTGGCTGCCAGTGAATAGAGGCAATTGTACTGTTAAATTTAGCAATATCATCTATAGTCAGGTCGTGTAACAACGATCCTCTATCATTCAGAAAATAG
Organism: Candidatus Dadabacteria bacterium; assembly: GCA_003696425.1. Classification (GTDB taxonomy): domain Bacteria; phylum Bdellovibrionota_C; class UBA2361; order UBA2361; family J046; genus J046. The sequence goes on from RFHI01000120.1 coordinate 5,354, forward strand.
GCCACATTATTAAACCACGCTGCGCAACGGAGTATAAGTGCCCACTCGCGCAGCTCTGATACACTTTCGGATTCTTCCTTGCGCACACCGTTACACACCTGGCCGGTACAAACCTTGCCGCTCTCAACGGCACGCCCGGCATAAAACATATCAATTTGTGTCTCGATGCTCATTCCATTCGTAAACGGCATGTTGTACAGATCCTCCCCCCTCATCATGCGCTCTCCCGATAGTGGCCATATAAAGGAGGAAGCCACCCGAGCCATTTTCCTGACATCCGGATTCACCCGCGGATCGTGCGCAATTAAATTTGCAACCATAGTCCAAGCCTCGTTATTACGTCCTGGCCCTGTTTTGGCAATCAGGACGTGGTCGTGCGGCTGATCTTCAGCAAAAATCTTAGCCACTGCCAGATAATGTAAGGCTGCATAATCATAAGGATTGACGATATCTGTGTCGTGAAAAATTATATCTCTCTCCAAAAGCTGACCGCGCGCATGCGTTGCTAAAAGCCCCGCCAGCAGTGTGAGTCCCTTAGCCCCGGGCGGCGGCAAATGATCGCCTGCCGGATTCGGACTAATACAACACATTTTACTAACTTGAGCCCAATCAATAGCGGCTAAAATCTCAGGTTGTCTGGCTAACAAAGCTGCCCCACCCTGCACTGCCTGTCTGGCGCGATCTTCTGACTCCGGATCCCCCATAGTACTTACAGCCAGGACGTTTTCAGCGCCAATAGTGTTTATACCTTCAATAATATTACCGGATATCGTCCCGGGTTCACGGTGAAAAGGAAATATTACTGTAGCCGGATTTTCCCTGTAATAAGAACCTATCTTCTCCCTAACCTCCCGAAGTTCATCCCAGCGAATATTCATATTATATCCGCGCGGCGCTCCGGCGATAAATGGAGTATTATACACTCCGGCCTGCGCAAAAAGCGCCGGCAGATCTGTTGCCGACCGGGCGTGATAATCAGCAACCCTGCCTGAACCGTCGCTAAAACCAACATCACTATGACTACATTCAGTAGCAGGCTGTATAATTGCTGCATCAAGCTCGTTAAGAATCTGACGGTAAAGATCGGCGGAAAGCGTGAAAACAGGAGTAAGATTGCCTTCTATGAACTCATCAACACTTAGCCCGGACGAGGTTATCTTTTTTAAAACACTATCAAAAGCCTCCTCTGGGGTCTTTCCGAAAGAAGCTGGATCATTATCTACTCGCTCATTAAAAGATGTCTCTCTCAGCCTCTCTATAACATCAGTAGGAACAAGGCTATCAAGCCCGTTACTGTCTGCAGCAACCCTCTCTTCAGGCCCCTCGTTTATCGAAGAGCGGGAGGCAATTTCTTCAAAACTGGTCATACAAACTACTTCACAACGCAACTATTCCTTAAAACTATACTAATCAGCCTATGAACCTCAGTCAAAATAAATTTCGTATCAGGTTGGTACTCTGCTATCGACACTCAGAAATTGGTAGTAATAACCGTCAATTACTGATAAATAATTGAGTAATGATCTAACTTACTATGGTTGAATCAGGCAGCGGTTCGGGAAAAAACTCACAGGGTTCCCCTTGCGGAGCACAAAATATTTGTTGCCCCACTTTAAAAACTAGATTGAACTACTCTTTGGCACAGGCACAATCCTTTCCGCATCCTGACGATCCAGATTTGGATTCTGACGATGAATCACTTTTGGCTTTAGCACCATTTTTTGAAGAGCTTCCATTGGCACCATTAGATGAAGCGTAATCGGTCTTATACCAGCCGCTCCCTTTTAAGATAAAAGAAGTCTCGGAGATAACCCTCTTTACCGCCTGGCCGGTAGTGGGGCATTTAGTTAGCGGTTCGTCAGAGATTTTCTGCATGATCTCAAAGCGGGTCCCGTCTTCACGCTCATATTCATAAATCGGCATAACCTCTTACTCCTGTTATTAAAACTAATTTGTGTTATTTCAGATAATTACGCGCAAGATTAATTTCAAGTGCTGCTTTAAGTTTTTAATCTACAGTCAAATACTAGCAATTTTAAGATGTTATGCAAGCACCCCTGGATTCTAAGCTAAAAACAGCAGATAAATTGCTGTTCATCCCCCTCTGCGATAACATACCCCCTTCAACAATGCTTAATTATTATGGATTAAATGAGACAGTCAGTTTATCTCTGTAGAACTTCTAAGGAAACGCCACGGGACGCCCAGACGGCAGCTCACCGTCTTATGCTTAGAGCAGGATACATCCGTCAGCTCTCAGCCGGTATTTATTCTTACCTGCCGCTTATGCTGCGGGTTCTTACAAAAATCTCTCAAATTGTCCGTGAAGAAATGAACAGAAGCGGAGCGCAGGAACTGCTGATGCCGGCGCTGCAACCGAAAGAGCTGTGGGTCGAATCAGGCCGCTGGGAGCGATACACCGATATTGACGGTATCATGTTTGCCTTCCAGGACAGAAGAAAAAGCATGGTTTGCCTGGGACCTACACATGAAGAAGTTATAACTGACATTGTTAGAAAAGAACTGAATTCCTACCGTGATTTGCCGGTAAACCTCTACCAGATTCAGAATAAATTCCGTGATGAAATCCGCCCGCGCTTTGGACTGATGCGTGCGCGTGAATTTATCATGAAAGATGCTTACAGTTTTGATGTTGACCAGGAGGGTCTCGACAGATCCTTTGCTGAAATGGAAGACGCTTATCACCGTATCTGTAAGAGGATTGGCTTTAAATACCGCTGCGTGGAGGCCGACCCGGGGGCAATCGGCGGCAGCGGCAGTAAAGAGTTTATGGTGCTGGCTGACACCGGAGAAGATACAATTCTATACTGTGATAATTGTGATTACGCTGCAAACCAGGAAAAAGCCGAGTCCAGACTTGAAGAATTTGAACAGGATAAAGAAGAGCTTCCTATGGAGGAAGTTTTAGGGGAAGGAATCATTGGCGTAGAACCGCTGGCCGAGTTTCTCGGTATTCCTGTCTGGAAAACTACCAAGACTCTTCTTTACGAGGCTGATGACCAGATTGTAGCAGTAATGGTTAGAGGCGACTGCGATGTTAATGAGATAAAAGTTGCCAACTTTTTAGGCTGTAAGAGACTTGAGCTTACCTCCCCTGAAAAAATTAAGGAACTGACCGGTGCTGAAGTAGGTTACGCCGGGCCAGTGGGGCTTCCTGAGAATATAAAAGTACTGGCAGATAACTATACCCGCGGCAGGATAAACTTTGAATGCGGAGCAAATAAGACAAACTACCATAATATAAATGTAAACTTCGGACGCGATTTTCCAGATCCTGTTTTTGGTGATTTCAAGCTGGCAAAAGCGGGAGATATCTGCCCACGCTGCGATGGGAAGCTTAAAGAAGCGCGTGGTATTGAAGTCGGTCATATCTTCAAACTCGGCACTAAATACTCTGAAGCCATGAACTGTAACTACCTTGACAGTGCCGGTGCTTCAAAACCGATGTATATGGGCTGTTATGGAATCGGTATTAGCCGTATGGCTGCCGCAGTAATTGAACAGAACCACGATGAAAAGGGCATTATCTGGCCAAAAGCAATTGCTCCGTTTGATGTTCATCTGATCGGCATTAACCTTGAAGATGAAAGTGTCAAAAATGAAGCGGAAAAACTTTACAAGCAGCTAAAAGACGATAGCGTTGATGTACTCTATGATGATCGCAGCTTAAGGGCCGGTGAGAAGTTCAGCGATGCTGATTTAATCGGCATACCGTGCCGCATTACAGTCAGTAAGAAAACGATTGCTGCTAATAAAATTGAAGTTAAATTGCGGTCTGAAAAAGAAGCGCGTTTACTGGATTATTCGGAAACGCTTGAGTTACTTAAAAGCTAAAGCTGTTGCCAGCAGCACAACTTTCAAGCGACCTTTATCCTGAGTTCACTTACAATTCGCTCAAGAAATTTCTTTTTAGCCTCCAGAGTCATTTCTGCATACTCTTCAGTATAACTTGCATTCTTTCCGTTGGTGTGACTGGAGCCGATTTTAACCAGCAGATCCAGGTAGTGCTCTTTCAGATCATCAGGCAGGCTTTTTAAAACGCTGCACATATCGTCCAGGATCATTTGCGAGATATTGGCTTTAGAGCCTGATTTTTTTAACTGCGCAAGCTCATCGAGCTGGTCAAAGATCTGCTTAATAAGCAGTGTAAGGGGTAGTGTTTTTCCTTTTAAAGAGCCGGGCATAAGACTACTGCCTCCAGTCAGTTACTGCACTGAGGCCTTGCTTAAAGACACAAGCCACAGGAAGAATTAAACAAAGTTGTGCGATGTCGTTTGTTAGCTCTACGGCAGCTACACCGTAGAATACCCAACATGATACGTAGAAACCCGTACATACTCAAGTGGTAAATTTCCGCATCTCTGGCAACATAACCCGCTGAAATTGCGTAATTTTCAAGCTTTAAAGCTGTCTCGACGCTCCCTGGCTGCAATTGTGAATATTTTTTATGAGTTCGTGAAACTTCCGTGAAGGATTTCTTCCATATCCATTAATGTTACTGCTGACGGGGAGACCAGGGAGGGCCACCCCGCCCGGTAATGCCGTTATTGCGGCAGGGAGGCTACGTGGAAGCCAGGGAAGGCACTTCCACTTTTATAAAACTTTGTGCTGGTTTTAGTTAAGGTTAAAAGAGTGCGGCAGATTTTAAAAAAATATTACCTGTTTTTACAGCATCCATTTTCTTTAAACATACAGAACCTCATACAGACACAACCAGAACGTACCTCTGCGGTCACTTCTCGATCGCAACGGGCAGGAATGACAGCTCCTGCCTAACTTTTTGACGGCCACTATCTCGGACAGCCATATCCCCGGTGCAATTCGCACCGGGGATACCCGCCTTTGGCAGCACC
>RFHI01000121.1 GCA_003696425.1 Candidatus Dadabacteria bacterium
GTATCTATCTGGTTTTATATTGCCACGATTGTAACAGTTGCAATGCTTCATATTGTAAATTCGCTGGCTGTACCGGTTTCACTTTTTAAAAGCTATTCAATTTTTGCTGGTGTAGAGGATGCCCTGGTCCAGTGGTGGTATGGCCATAATGCGGTTGCTTTTTTCCTTACTACTCCCTTTCTCGGTCTTATGTATTATTTTGTGCCCAAAGCTGCCAACAGGCCGGTTTATTCTTACAGGTTGTCTATCATTCACTTCTGGTCGCTGATCTTTATTTATATCTGGTCGGGGCCGCATCATCTTATGAATACAGCCCTACCGGAGTGGGTACAGACAATTGGCGTTGTCTTTTCAATCACTCTGATTGCACCTTCCTGGGGCGGGATGATTAATGGCCTGCTTACTTTGCGCGGCGCCTGGGATAAGCTCAGAACGGATCCCGTACTAAAATTTCTTGTAGTAGGCGTAACGTTTTATGGCATGTCCACCTTTGAAGGGCCGGTTATGGCCATAAAGCAGGTTAACGCACTTACGCACTATACAGACTATACTATTGGCCATGTTCACGGCGGCACCCTGGGCTGGAACGGTTTTATCACCTTCGGGATGATTTACTATCTGCTGCCGCGCCTCTGGAAAACAGAAATTTACAGTAAAAAACTGATGATGACTCACTTCTGGCTCTCTACTATAGGGATAGTTTTATACATCACCTCCATGTGGAGTGCCGGAATAACACAGGCACTTATGTGGTGGGCATTCACCCCGGAGGGCACACTTCAGTACCCCGACTTTATTGAAACTGTTACAAAACTGGTGCCGTTTTACTGGATAAGAGCGGTAGGCGGCTCAATGTATCTTATTGGGCTTTTTATCATGGGATATAACTTCTTAAAGACCCGCTCGGTAGCTCTTCAAAGCGGTGTGGATTTAAGCGACCCGACAGTTAAGGCAACACGTTATAGCGCAACTGAAGAAGAAGCAGATTCTTCTCACCCAACTCCATGGCACCACCGTCTGGAAGGAAAGCCTGCCTTATTTACAACGCTGGTTTTTCTTGCGGTAATTATAGGTGGCCCGGCTACTTATATTCCTATGGTAGCTATAAAGAGTAATATTCCCACAATCTCATCGGTCCACCCCTATACACCGCTTGAGCTTGAAGGTCGCGATATTTATATCCGCGAAGGCTGTTATAACTGCCACTCCCAGATGATAAGACCTTTTAGAGATGAAATCCTGCGCTACGGTGAATACTCCAAGGCCGGTGAGTTTGTTTATGATCATCCTTTCCAGTTCGGTTCGAAAAGAACAGGGCCGGATCTTCACAGAGTTGGCGGTAAGTACCCCAATTACTGGCACTACCAGCATATGCGCGATCCGCGCTCTACTACACCAGGCTCAATTATGCCTCCATTTCCCTGGCTGTATACTAATGAGCTTAATCCAGAAGGCATAAAGGCAAAGATGAGGGCACTTAAAAAAGTTGGAGTGCCGTACTCAGAGAGCGAGATAAATAACGGCCCGGACAAGTTTAAAGAGCAGGCCCAGGCCGTTGTAGATAAACTGAAAAGCGAAGGCCTCAAGGAAACTGAAGGGCTTCAGAATAAAGAAATTGTTGCGCTGATTGCCTATCTCCAGCGTCTCGGTACTGACATTAAAGTGACTGCTAATAAAAACAGGAGTAACTGATGGAACACCTGGTGCCGTTAATTAAGCTGCCGCTTCTTGCTAAAATTTATACCCCGGTTGCCTTCCTGTTTTTTATCCTGGTTATAGCCTGGGTATACAGATCGGGCAGGACTAAACTTTATAAGAAAATGGCTGAACTGCCGCTGGATGATTAGGGGATTTAAATATTCATGTGAGGTTATAAATGGCGGAAAGAGACGAACTGCTTGAGCATAATTACGATGGTATTCAGGAGTACGATAATGATTTGCCGCGCTGGTGGCTGGGCATTTTTGTACTGACTACAATTTTTGCAGTTGGCTATATCTTCTATACTCACTCCGGTATGTTTGAAAGCCAGAAGGAGCGCCTGGCCCGCAGACTGGCAGAAATTGAAGCATTAAAGTCAGCTAAACAAAAAAGCTCATCCTCTGCTGCCATCACCGAACAGGCTTTGCTTGCACTTACTAAAGATAAAAATGCGCTTGAAGAAGGAAAGACTATTTTTGCACAAAAATGCGCCGCCTGCCACGGTCAGCACGGCGAAGGACTTATTGGTCCCAACCTGACTGATGATTACTGGCTGCACGGCGGAAAAATCACAGATCTGGTAAAAGTTGTAACTAATGGTGTACTTGAAAAAGGTATGCTGGCCTGGAAAGGGGTGCTGAAAGAAGACCAGATTAATAACGTCGTGGCATACATCTGGACACTACACGGAACTAACCCGACAAATGCCAAAGCTCCACAGGGTAAGCTTGTCCCAAGAGACTAAGAATTATAGGCCACTTGCAGCATCCTTAAATACTGTGAGTATAGGTTGTACCTCGCGGCCAATAATAAGTATAAAAAAGCTATGAATGATTTCCGGGAAACACTTTATACAGTAGATAAACGCGGGCACAGAAAATGGGTTTATAGCGATATTGTTAAGGGGCGTTTTTTTAAGCTTAGAGCCATAGTAGCTTACACGCTTATGGCCTTTTATCTGCTGATGCCCTGGATCTCCATTAACGGGAAACAGGCCATCTTACTTGATATTCCATCGAGAAAGTTTATCTTCTTTGGCACTACATTCTGGGCCACTGATACTATGTTTCTCTTTCTGGTACTCGGGGGATTGGGAATATCACTTTTTCTGTTTACAGCCATGTTCGGCAGAGTCTGGTGCGGCTGGGCCTGCCCTGAAACAGTTTTCCTGGAGTTTCTCTTCAGGCCGATTGAGCGGCTGATTGAAGGAAGCCGCGCAGAGCGTATGCGGCTCGATAAAGCGCCCTGGAGTTTTAATAAGATCGCAAAAAAATCCTTAAAACACCTTCTCTGTGCTGTTCTTAGCTGGGTAATCGCAAGCACAGCGCTGGCTTATTTTATAGGGCGTGAGCCGCTGCTTAATATGATGACAGACTGGCCCGGGCATCACCCGCTACCATTTGTTATGACTCTTATTATTATGGGACTTATGGCCTTCCAGTTTGGCTGGTTCAGAGAGCAGTTCTGTACAGTACTCTGCCCTTACGCGCGTTTTCAGTCAGTACTTATGGATGCTGACACTATAACTGTTGGATACGACCAGGTGCGCGGAGAGCCGCGCGGAAAGCTTGCGCGAAAATCCGAAGAAAATAACAGGGGAGACTGTATTGACTGCAAATTGTGTATTCGAGTGTGTCCAACCGGAATTGATATAAGAAACGGTAATCAGCTTGAATGTATATCGTGTACTGCCTGTATTGACGCCTGTGATTTTATAATGGAGAAAATCGGCAGGCCAAAGGGCCTTATACGTTATGACACCGAAAACCGGCTTTATGGCCGGCCGGGCCGTTTTTTGCGTCCACGTGTATTTGTTTATAGCGTTATTCTGCTGGCATTCATTGGATCTTTTTTTACACTGCTGGAAAAAAGAGCTTTAACTGAGTTCCAGATACTGCGGGGGACAGTGGCTAGCCCCTTTATACTTCAGCCTGACGGGAACGTTACTAATCAGTTAAGGGTGCACGTAAGTAACAAGAGTGAACAGGTTGAAAGCTATACTTTCAGTTCACCGGCCAGCGGCGTTAAACTGATAACACCGCTTTCTCCGTTTAAGTTAAAGGCAGGAGAGATTAGAGAGGTCCCCCTGTTTGTTACTTTCAGCAAAGATCGCCTAAAAGATGGTAAGTTCAGGCTAAAAATTATTTTAAATGGCTCTTCAGGCTATAAAGGTGAACAGGAAATTACGTTACTGGGTCCAGATGAATAGAACACGTACCAAAAAGCAGGTTGATTATTATCTCTGGCCGGCTGCAATAGTAGTCTTCTTTCTTATTCTGGCTGTACTGAATGCCCGTTTAATCTACAAAGCCTTTACAAGTCATCCAGGTTATATTAGCAAAAGCCCTTACAGGGATGGTATAACTTATCAACGTGAAATAGATGCCTTAAAACGGGGAGAACACTATGGTCTAACAGCCAGGTTTTCTACGAACGCTGAAAATATATTATTGAAACTTACTGCTAAGCTTCCTCTTCCAAAAGAGTTCACGGTATCGGCTCGCTTTATAAAACCCGCATCAAAAACCTCTGACTTTACCATCCAATTCCAAAAGGAAAACGAACTGCTGTATTCGGCTAAATTACCCCATAAACTCAGCGGGCTCTGGCTGGTTAAGCTTGAAATCAATACTGAGAGCGAAAAGATCGCCCTGCCAGATAAGAAGATCTTTTTTTAAGCAAAAAATTAAAAGGCCGCAGAGAGAATCTCTCATGCGGCCCTTTTGGTGGTTTAGTTTAATAGCGCTTTATCAGGCCTTACCACCCTGGTCAAATTTGGCTGATATTGACACCCAGAATTTATCGGTATCAGAGCCAAAATTATCGGCGCTGTATGACGCATACCACATACCAACTGTCCAGGTATCATCAATCGGGGTTACAAGCTTAAGATCCCACTCAGTACCGTAATCCATGCTGCCCTCATCAGAGGAGAAGTCATGGTAGACAGCCAGAAACTGGGTGCCATCAAAGAAGCTATCGAGCCCGCTGAATTTATACCCAATAGAGCCATAGATATCCTCAAGGCCGTTTGCCGGAGTTGAAAGGAACATATCGGCCCAACCGTTCCATCTGTGCAGGGTTGCAAGAGGCGTACTAAAGCCTATTGCGCCATTATCACTGCCGAGCAGTTCGTAGCCACCCTTAAGGGTAAAACCACCAAACCCTACTCCAGCTTCCACGTTTATATAGTCAGCATCGTAATCGGTCGGATTATCACCGGCATCTCTCTGAGTTGCATATGACAAATCATAGAGCAGAGTTGCCTGTTCGCTTAAATTCGTGCTGCCGTTTAAGCGGCCACCAAAGGTGTTAGAAGAAAGCGCCGGCGCATCATTTCCGAGATCTATTAAATACGCAAACAGCGTAATATCAAATGCATCAATACCGCTATAACGGGCATTAATAAGATGCGAACTTGAGTCAACAGTTGTTCCTGTAACCCGTTCAACGTTGTTAATATAATTATAGCTGAAGGTCAGACCATCAATCCAAGTGTTGGTAAGACCTGCACCATCATAGACCTGGTCATTCTGTCGCCAGCCAACATCACCAACAAAACGGTGGTTATCAAGCGTTAGCAAGTAACGTCCGCCACGGATTACCGTATCCGGAAGCCCATCATAAGAGATATAGGCCTGGTTAACCTCTGTTCCGTCCGGATCGGCAACTACAGGATACTGCGTCTTACCGTTATCAGTGCTGTTAAAATTATCCTGGCCGGTAGCATGCACATCCTCTGCTTCCAGCACAGCACTCAGACCGTTCCAGTTGGCAGTACGATATCCCAGAACAGATTTTAAGGTAAGCGCATTGGCATCATTATCAAATCCGTCCTGATCAACAAATTCATAACGATAACGGAAATGGACATAAGCTTTTCCGTTAGTAAACATCTCCCTGATGGTGCTGGCGTTCTCTGCAGAAACTGCTCCTGCAGAGGCCACAATAAATACACCCAGGAGAATAGCTTTATGAAGGTACCTCATAATTTCATCTCCTTAATTTAACTGACACTGACCAGACACAATATACAACTGCGCCCGATAAGCTGTTAAAGTTTAATAATCACCTCGATTGAACAAACTGCCAATACTAAAAATCAGCAGGCAGCAGATAATAAAAAGGCGTCTCAGAAACAAAAGCATTCCCGAAACGCCTTTTAAATTCAACAACTAATAGATGTCGTTAACCGTATTGTGGACATTAAACTTACCGGTAGGCGTAATAATACGCTTATCCCGTATTACAGCCTTAAGCTTTCTGGTTTTATCGTCCACAACTACAATTGCAGATTCCTGGTCCTTACCGTTCCAGACAGAGAACCAGACCTCGCTTCCATCAGCATTATACTCCGGCTGAACCACCCGCCGCGGTCCTTCCTTAATACCCGACCACTCGGCAATCGGCAGCACCTGGTAACCCTTATCAAGATTGTCAATGTCAAATACAGCTACACTCTGACTGATCTTCGGATCAGGATTAAGTGGTGTATCTACCCAAAGGTTTTTTGACTTCGGATGAGTCTTTATAAAGAGTGAGCCCCCGCCCTGGCCTTTTAGCACCTGAACAACTTTCCAGGCATACTTTTTATGACGGCGCGGATCTGTTCCAAGAATTGTAATATTCTCATTCCCCAGCGCACTGGTTGCCCACACCGGCCCATATTTCTTATGAATGAAGTTGGCGCCACGTCCTGGATGTGGAATCTTACTTACATCGGTCAGAGCCACAAGTTTCCTCTCTTTTGAGTCAACCACTGCTATCTTGTTTGATTTGTTAGCCGCTGTCAGAAAATAACGCTTGGTGCGATCCCAGCCGCCATCATGTAAAAAGCGGGCAGCATCAATTGTGGTAACAGTCAGATTTTTGATGTCAGAGTAATTAACCAGCAGGATATGCCCGGTCTCTTTTACATTAACTATAAACTCAGGATGCTGATGAGACGCCACAATCGCTGCAACCCTTGGCTCAGGATGATATTCCTGCGTATCCACAGTCATACCACGGGTCGATACAATTTTAAGCGGCTCAAGCGTCGCTCCATCCATTATTACGTACTGCGGAGGCCAGTATGTACCGGCAATGGCATACTTATCCTCATAGCCCTTATACTTTGAGGTCTCAACTGAGCGCGCCTCAAGGCCCACCTTTATTTCAGCTACTGCCTGCGGTGGGTCCATATAAAGGTCTATAAGGTTCACCTTGGCGTCGCGACCAATGGTGTAAACATAGCGGCCCGAATGTGAGAGACGTGAAATATGCACCGCATAACCTGTATTGATTATCGAAACAATTTTTTTGGAGTCCCCATCTATCAGGGCAACCTTTCCTGCATCTCTCAAAGTCACGGAGAAAAGATTGTCAAGATTCAGCTTATTCATCTTTCGTTTTGGCCGCTTATTTACAGGAACAAGCACCTTCCAGGTTGCCTTCATCTCCTTCATGCCATACTCAGGCGGCTTTGGTGGCTCATGCTGCAGATAACGCGCCATAAGATCAATCTGACGGTCATTAAGCTCGCCGGATGTACCCCAATTAGGCATACCGGCAGGGGAGCCAAACTTAATAAGCGCTTTAAGATAGGCTGTTCCTTTTTTCCTGGTAATATCAGGTGTTAGCGGTTTGCCAGTTGCGCCCTTCCTTAATACCCCGTGGCAGCCTGCGCAGCGCTGAAAAAATATGGTTTTGGCTTCCTCGAACTCTTTTTTTGTTATCTTCGGAGCACCAGGGGCATATACAACTTTAGCAGCAGCTGGCGGAACTGCCGCCGGCGCACCCTTATATTTCATCTCGGCAACATTTGTACCGGGATGGCTTTCACCCTGAGCGGGATCGTTTTTGGCTATGCTTTTGCCACGAATTTTTTTAACCGCTGCTGCCGTAATGTTTCCGCCGGGATTCCCCCAGCTGTTAACAACGTAGGTGAGAATGCCTGCCAGAGTTTCATCGCTTAAGTGGCTCATTGCAGGCATTGTATTATTGTACTTAACCCCATTTACAGTCATCTCTCCGCTACTGCCGTATAGCGCCTGTTTAATTGCTGCTGCATACGGTTTTTTTAAGAAATCTGATTTTGCCAGCGGGGGAAAAACTCCCGGCATACCCTTACCGTTTGGCTGGTGGCAGGCAGCACAGTTAGCAAGAAAGTCAGCCTTGCCCTGTTCAAGCTTACTCTTAGGTGGTCTCTCGTTCAGCACCCCATCATCTGCAGCCACTGGAAGTGAAACTGCCAGCGCAAAAAGGAATGCCAAACACTGAGTCAATCTTATGGCTCTTGTTTTTTTCATTGCTGCTCTCCGTTTTAACTGCTGTTTAATAATTTATGTTAGTTTAAGCTCCTCTCTTTTTGGCCACCTGCAAACTTCTACAGGCAAAACTGCTTGTAGTGTGATGAGAGAAAACTTAAAACGGACTCTTTAATCCTTTATTGACCTGTGTTATTAAGTAGTGCGTGCGGTATCTGAAGTCAAGCAGTTGAGTTTACAAATAATACTTGATCGGAGCACTCAAGATGAACAAATCAGATAATAACAGCGAAGTTCCGTTCTGGCAGAAGATATTTGACCGTCCCTTTCTTTTGCTTTTTGCAGGACTGATTGTGATGTTCGGTTTTTATACGCTCTGGGGCATTTTTGAAATTATGACTCTGCCCCAGGCTACTCTTCCGTAAGATAATTTTTAGCCGGAGTCTCTCAAATAGTTTAGTGATTAAGTCAACTATCAAGTTATAAAACGGAGAATCAAATTATGAGCTCTGAATTTCACTCGGCAGTAGTCTCCCCCACCGGAACCTGGTGGAAACCGGCCCATAAGCAGGAAAAGCGCTGGATTACCATAGCTTTTATCTGGTGCCTGGTGCTGTTTGCAATGATGCCTTTCTGGCACATTAGGGGCGGCCAGAATCCAACTGGTATTCGCTCAAGGGTAAAACCGACTGATTATATGGCGCGCGTGCAGCGTTTTGTTAATGATTACAAAGTAGGAGAAGAAAAGGGCTTTGCTGTTGTAGAACCTCCTGCCGGTTCAGATATCTACCTGATGGCACAGATGTGGCGCTGGTGGCCAATTCTTAAACTTAAAAAGAACGTTGAATACACCCTGCATCTTTCATCTCTGGATGTTAACCATGGATTCAGTCTCTTTCCTGTTAACGTAAATATTCAGGTAGTACCTGGCTATGATTACGCCCTTAAAATAACACCAAACCAGGCTGGAGAACTCAGGATAATATGTAATGAGTTTTGCGGTATCGGGCACCACACCATGATAGGGAAAATAATTGTCGAGGAGTAAGGAGGATTAGTTATGGCAAATGCAATTTCATCAATCGCCGATCGTTTTAGAACCTGCCCCGTTACAGGGCTAAAAGTTGATTCAAAGGCTGAAACGCTAATTAAAATCAATGCTGTTGTAGCCGTGGTATTTTTCTTAATCGGCGTTACTGCCGCAATCGGCCTGGTACTTACTCGCTGGCAGGCAGTACATCTTCTTTCTGCGACATGGTACTATCGCCTGTTAACTGCACACGGCCTTAATATGCTCATCTTTTTTATTATCTTTTTTGAGATGGCAGTACTTTATTTTGCGGGCCCGGTCGCGCTTAACTCCAGGCTGCCTGCTCCTGCTCTCGGATGGCTGGCATTTATATTAATGCTGGTTGGAGCAATTCTTGTTGACTGGATGGTGTTTGCCGGGAAGGCCGATGTGCTTTTTACCAGCTACCCGCCACTTAGAGCTGACCCTAAATATTATTTTGGAATAATTCTTTTTGCAGTAGGAGCCCTTACAGTCTGTGGCCTTTTTATGGCATCGCTTGTAGTAGCTAAAAAGGAAAAGACTTATGAAGGTTCAGTTCCGCTGGTAACCTTTGGCGCTCTGGCTGCAACCATAATCGCCATTATTACCCTGCTTCACGGCGCGATAATTTACATCCCCACCTGGCTTTGGTCGATGGATTTAATAAAAATCGACCCGGAAGTTTACAGGCTAATTTTCTGGGGCCTGGGACATTCATCTCAGCAGATTAATGTGGCTGCAATGGTATCTGTCTGGTACCTTCTGGCAGGTTTGACTGTCGGTGGAGTTGTCTTAAATGAGAAAATAAGCAGGATAGCATTTGTATTATATATTCTCTTTATATCAATGGCTTCAGCCCACCATCTTCTGGTAGACCCCGGTATGGGCCCGGCCTGGAAGGTCTGGAACACAAGTTACGCCATGTATCTGGCAGTACTTGCCAGCATGATTCACGGCTTTACAGTGCCGGCCGGTATTGAGCTGGGGCAGAGGCTTCGTGGGTTTACAAATGGCGCCTTCGAGTGGCTAAGGAAAGCGCCCTGGAGTGATCCGGGATTTTCGGGAATGGTGCTTTCAGTAATCATCTTTGGTTTTATGGGCGGCATCACAGGTGTCACCATTGGAACTGAGCAGATTAATATTA
>RFHI01000122.1 GCA_003696425.1 Candidatus Dadabacteria bacterium
CTTACAACCAGGTGACTTAACCAGGAAAGAATCAATTCAGCAAAGAGCAAAATCAATCATGGATTTAATTATTTTTAGCGCACTGGCTCTTGTTGTAGCTGGACTTATAGAGGGATTTATGTCTCCGCAGGATATAGCCTTTGAAATAAAGCTACTGACCGGGATTACAGCAGGGGTTGTATACTGGTGGCTGATCCTTAGCGGTGGATCCCAAAAAGAACCTGCTATTCCCTGATATAAGCATCCCACGCGTTAGCAGCATGCTGAAAAACATCCGGGTCTATCGGCCATCCCTGCACATGCGTATTCAATATGGTCTGTATTGCCTGCGCCAGGCGCTGCTCAGAAGCCTTACTGTTGTCCCAGGATGCCCAGGTATCAATAAGCGCCGGACCAAACCCTCCAGGACCGTTTTCCGGAACAGCTATATAGGAATGATACCATCCCCAACCAAGCACTGTGCCTATATCAAAAACTCCGGATGCCATAAGCCCCTGCCATCGAACTCCATTTACAGTAAAGCGTACGGCATAAAGAGCTGAAAAAAAGTTGGGGCCCAGCCAGCCATTAGTTCCGGGAACTGCACGTACAGATAATACCTGCAGATTATCTCCACCCAGAGCTACCCATTTTGGCCACACCTCAATAATTGCGCGATCAGGAGGAACAAGTGGATTAACTATCTGTCCGCTAAACCCTGGAACAGTAACCGTCACAGGGACACCCAGGGCAAATCCTCCCTGCGCTGGATTACCACCAGCAACAACTCCTCCACCACCAGTATACTTCCAGCCAGGCATATCAGGCACCAGTGCGCTGGAGCCGCGGTCGGGAGCTACATACTTACGCATTGGTATCTTAAGCTGTAGGGGTACGGTTCTGCCTCCCCTGCGGCTACGCAAAATTCTGGCTAAATTTAGTACGTCTGCTACCGTAAGCGGTCTGGCTTCATAGGTAGCGCTCATCAAAACAGCCCTGTGGGATCTTTTCCTTTTTTTCCTTTTTTTGTGTTTTTTTCTTTTCTTCCTTTTATGCTTATGCTTATTGCCATGAACCCGGCCTTTACCGGAAGAGCCGCTTAGAGTAGCTATCTCAATAGCGTCAGCAGCCTTACGAAACATAACTACAACACTTTTGCCGTGCAGCTTGCCCTGAATTTTTACGATATCACCCTTGCCCCGTTTTTTGGCCCGCTTTATCCTGGCTGCTTTAAGATATGATTTAACGGTATCGGATAATGAGAAAGGAGAGCGCGCCAGCATCAGCCGAATTTTTAATTTACCTTTGCTGAGCGTGTAAATTCCTTTCGAAAAGCTGACCGAATAACCAGCAGGAGCATCAACAGTAAGACCAGTCTGCGGTTCTTTTAACGATATGGCCTGTGAAGTGGCTGGAGCTGCATACTGCAAAACTAACGTCACAGCTGCAAACAGAATCAATCGACAAAAGTGATTTATTTTCATGTGTCCTCCAGTTAACAAAAGCAAGCAATCCGGTACACAGGCAAGTATGACTGTTTCAGCAATATCAGTAACTAATTAAACAATTTACACCTGTATTAGCTGTTAATCAAATAAAACAGGATGAAATTCCCGATTTTTCAGGTACTGGCCCTACCTTGACGCTAAGCTGCAGTCATAACCGCCCTGATATTTTAAGCCTGTAATATTCCTGCTCCAAACGTTCCGGCAGCTCACTGGCGCGACAATACATGGCCTCAATCCCGGCTTTCTTAAGTGCAGCTATAGCCCGTTGCATTAAAACAATTTGTTCCTTAGCAGCTGCTATCTGATAGGCCTGATCAATATTACCTGCGCTCTGGTTAGCCATCTCTTCCAGCTCCTGGTCGGCAATAGCTACAACAAGCGGTAAGTGCCTGTCGGAAACACTCCGCAATGAACGCATAATATCTGCAACACCGGAAGGGTTGGCTATACTGGTAATTAAAACAAGCAAAGAGCGCCGCCTGATTGTGCGCGCCCAGCTGCTTACAAGTGAATAATCCGCTTCACTTTCTGTTACTGATAAATCTACGAGTAAGTTAAGAATATCTTTATGTTGCCCTTTAATGCCGGCAGCTGGTTTCCTACCGTGCACGTCAAGACTAAAGGCACACAGGCCTATATGATCGCGATTATTAACTGCTGCACTGGCTAATACAGCTACCGCGTCAAGTGCATAATCAAAGCGTGCGCGTCCATTAACTGTTCCACTCATGCGCCGGCTGCAATCCAGTGCTATTTCAATCCGCTGATGCGACTCAGGCTGAAAGGTTTTAACATAGACAGACTCTGCCCTGGCGCTTCGCTTCCAGTCGATCATGCGCGGATCATCACCAACTGCGTAATTTCTTAGGGCATAAAACTCTCTGCCCTCACCAGCATAATTTTTAAAGATCCTCTCACCTGTCATTTCACGTGTATGAGCAAACCTGGCCCGGTTTTGAATATAAATATCATTGGGATAAACAGTGGCTCGGATCTCCCCATTTAGCGGATAACAACGCTGCCAGAAAAACAGCCTCAAGGCAGTTTTGGCTCTAATATCGACTAAAGGCCAGCAGATTTGACCGTGTGATATCGGTATAAATTTCAGTTTAATAGGAGAAAAAGTGTCGTTCGAATTTTTTCTGAGTTTGTATGCTAATTTTTTAGCTCTTACTGCCTGCGGCGGTTGGGGCCTGACACGTATACTGGTACCCGGAAAAAGCGCCGGGTTTTGAACAGTAATTTCCAAAAAAGTTTCTTCAAGCGAGCGTAATTTTGCCGGCAGCTTTCCATAAAATTTTAATCCGCGCAGTAGATTAAAAAGCAGTAGACTTTCGAGAATAAAGGCCAGGCCAAATATACCTGCTACCAGCAGAATATAAGTCTTAAGCTGTTCTGCCTCTATACCAATCAGGAAACCAGACAGAGGGAAGAAAGCAACTATCAGCAGCACCAAAAACCCCCTGCGGGTTATGCCGGGAAGCGGGACGTAACTCTCTCTGGACATGACTAGGCTGTTCTCAGCTCGCCCTGCGGAAGCGGGGTTTTAGTAATTATCTGTTCTATTACACCACTTGCTTCGTAACTCTCTTCAAGCAAATCCGTTCGGGTAACTAGGCGGTGAATTAAAACATTATAAGCCACCTCTTTAACATCATCAGGTATAACATATCCTCTTCCATCAAAGGCAGCTTTCATTTTAGCTGCCAGCGCAAGGTTTAATGCTGCCCGTGGGCTTGCTCCAAGAATTACCAGCGGGTGCGACCTGCTGGCTTCAACTATCCTGTAAATATAATCGGAGATAGCTGCCGACATTAACACCTGGCGAATTTCCTGCCTTGCACGGCGAATATCCTCTAAAGACACTTCGCTTTTAATTTCATTAACAGCATCGAAGCTGTTCAGATCCTCACCAGTCCCGGAGCTAAAACGCTCGATCATCTTAAGCTCATCATCTTTTCCGGGATAAGAAAGAATTAACTTAAACAGAAACCTGTCCAGCTGAGCCTCTGGCAAAGGAAACGTTCCTTCATGTTCAATAGGATTTTGCGTGGCCAGCACGAAGAAATTATCGCTTAAGCTGTGCTCAGCGCCATCAACAGTGACTGAGCGTTCCTGCATCGCTTCCAGCAGAGCAGACTGGGTTTTGGGAGGGGTCCTGTTAATTTCATCTGCCAGCAGCACATCTGCAAATACAGGCCCGGGAACAAATCTGAATGTGTTTGTCTCCCTGTCGAATATACTGACTCCGGTTACATCAGCAGGCATAAGGTCGGGGGTAAACTGAATACGTTTGAATTTAAGCCCAAGCGATGCAGCAAAGGTCTTAACCAGCAGTGTTTTTGCAATCCCTGGAGGGCCTTCAATCAGAACGTGCCCCCCAAGCAGAAACGCACCGGTTATGTAGTCAATAGCCTCGCTGTGTCCATAAACTACCTGCTGAACGCTCTCCTTTATGCTCTGTGCCACACTCTGAACTTGCATGTCCTCATCCTTAAATATTTATTACTGCCTTATCGCCTGAACTTTCAAAAACCTTCTCGATAGTAACAAAATCGGAGTCGCCCGGAACAGGCCCTCTTTCCTGCGCATATGATTCTATACGTTTAATAGCTATTAGGATGCGCTGCGCCAGAGCATTATCCACAATACCACGTTCATGTAACATTTCTACCATCTGCTGTGTCGAAAAGCGGCTGCTTATACCATGAGTTGCCTGAACCCGCTCCCTCCAGCTCTCAAGATAGCGTGCAATAATAGCCGGTCTCCCTTTTTCGCGGCACAACATACCAAAGGCAACGGCAAACTCAACGCTGGCTGACGGCGGAGTTTTAGGCTTTGGAATCGGAGGGCCAAAGCGAATCATGCGCGAAAACATGCCAACTGTTAGAGCAATAGTCAGTAGAATAACTGTCCAAATTACCACCTGCCAGTCGCGTTTACGTTTGCCCCCAAGGGGAGCCCGGTAGCCGTGATGAAATTCGTCAAAATAAATACCGCTGGAATCTTCAAGGATTTGATAAATCAATCTTAAATTATCATGGCGATCGATATTTGTATTAATTACTGGTTCAGGCCCGCCAAACCACCACAGCTCGCCACTTCCGTACTGCCTGGCCGCTAAATAAGCCGCACTTTGATCACCTGCCAAAACGCGCCAGTTAGAGTGAATTGTTGTAAAAGAGTGGCCCGGTGTAGATATATATTTAACGCCTCTACAGGCTTTAAAAAATTTGAGCGGGCAGGATACGCCTGCCCGTTTTTCTTCGTGGTGCAAGATCACATTCCGGAGCGGCTTATCGGACGTTCCGCCAAGTCCAACCTTTTTACGCAACACTGTTGTAGCGCCTGATAGTGACTCAAAAATTAAGAGCTTATTTCCTCTTTTAACCCAGCTTAACACGCTATCCAGATAACCAGGAGTACTTTCAGGAGATATCACCAGAAGAGCGCTCCGGGTTTCAAAGGGCAGCTCTGAAAAAGGCTTAAGAAACCGCCGCGGGTTCTTACCGAGACGACTGTACAGCTCAAATATCGCGTGGCTACCGGTAGGCCTGTAAGAAAAACTAGTACCTGCGTGTTCTGAAGAAAAAAGTGAAACAAACAGCCAGAGAACTATAATGACAATTAAAAGAAAAACATGTCTGCGCTTCATCTGTCTCTGCGTGAATAAACCAAATAAGTTTCTTTGATCTCTTCCGAATTAAGCGGAAGATTTGCAAATGTTACTCTCTCAAATGCCCGGGCGATCTTTTCAAAGAGAGGATCAGACTTTCCAAGCTGGTTTAATTTTCTGTTTAGCTCTCGATCGGTACTTGAGCCTCGCATACCGGATACTGACTCAAGCTCCCTTCGAAGCCGCACCCTCAGCATTGATAAAAGAGCATCCCAGTGCTGATGTTTAAAGGCTTGCTCCAACATATCATCGCTAATCTCTTCGCTTATTGCTGAAACAGTTTCTTGTTTATTTTGCGCAACTGGCGGGACCCCAAAGAGATACTTTAATAAAAAGAAAAATGCTGCCAGCCCGCAAAGTATCAAAAGAAAATAAAACAGAGTGTAAAGGAGTGTGCCGGCCAGATGCGCCAGGGGATCAAGAAGCTTTTTTAACCAGCGGCTGCCACTGCTAAAAATTATGCTCTCTCTTAATCTGCGCGCAATGCGACTTATAAGCTCCCCGGCCTGAACGATGAGTCTTTCCTTAAATTTTTGCCAGGGTGATTTTACATAACGGCGTGGCTGGTATTTTTCATCAGCCAGTATAGTATCAAGCTCTTTTTTTATCTCTGCAGTAAAGCCTTTGCTTTCAGCACATACCGAGATGGAGCAAAAAACGCTCAGCAAAAGCGCTGCTATCAAAAAGCTTAATTTTAACATTTTTATGTATTCAAGCCTTTGCTTCTATTCTGGATAGGGTCTCAAGAAGATCCATCCCTTCATAACGGGCCCGCAGGTCGTAATAAAAGCCGGTAAGCACTATAACCGAGTACATCTGAAATATTATATTAATAACCTGTCCTATTGCCAGCAGAATAATTACGGAGGCTGTCATTGAGGTTTTCCATAATACTGAGAGCAATGCGCCCGCACCAAATACCCCGCCCGTAATAAATGAAATGATAATTATTACTATATATAATCCGGAGATTCGCATTACCGGACTGCTTAGCTTATACCAGCTTCCGCGGGTCATAAGAAATTTGCTTTTCTTCAGTGCCTCACTAATAGAAAGATCATCTGCTACCAGCGCATAGTATGCCAAAACTCTGTTAACGAAATAAATGATCGCCGGGATGGCAGCAATCGGCAATAACAGAATAGAAAATAATTTAATGTCACTGTCTACAGCTGAAACAAGGCTGACAATAAGTATTGCGGGGACAAAGCTAATAGCAGCTAAAACTATCGTTACCATAATAATCCAGGTGCTAAGAGCAACAACCTTGATAAAGATCCCTATACTGATTTCCTGTTTGAGGCTCTCTGGAAAAGATTTGGATTGCCACGCCAGGGCGGCCAACCGTGTTATAATTATTTTAAAACAGAGCGCCAGAGTTCCTGATGTGAACACAATAAGAGCCTGGCTTAAAACAGAAGAACCGCTATGATCATGGATCCCCATTTCCTGCCCATGGGGTTCTATAACAAGTGTAACTGTTACAGCAGCATAGATGAATAACAGAAACTTAACCCTTCCAATAACCTGCTTTAAAATTCCAAAGCCACGATCAAGAATGGTAACTACTTTCATCGGTTGAAGCGAAGCTGCCGCAAGCGGGGTCTCTGCTGTAAAGTAATCGTGCATCTGATTTTCTTCTATCTGATTTTATTATGTTATTGGATGTTTTTTTATCCGGTTGATACGCAAAAACCTGCCTGCATTTTACTTGACTTAACATCATAACCCTGCTAGTATTCTTTTTCTATATAGAAA
>RFHI01000123.1 GCA_003696425.1 Candidatus Dadabacteria bacterium
CTTTAAGTGTTTGCCTGTACTGCCACCTTGCGGCTTTTAGCTTTTCCCCGCCGGAAGCTGTGAAACTTCTCTACCAGCCGCAGGAGTCTTTCCGGTGCGTGCTGTTTTTTCCAGGCTCCGGCAGCGTATTTATTTGCTTCTGCCAGGGTGGGATAGATATGAATCGTACTTAAAATTGAATTTAGTCCCAGGCCGTGTTTCATGGCAAAAACATACTCGGCAATTAAATCTCCGGCGTGCGGTCCAACTATGGTTACACCGAGAATTTTATCTTTTCCCGGTACAGTTAAAACCTTTATAACTCCGTGGGCTTCGCTGTCTGCTATGGCGCGATCGAGATCGTCAATACCGTACCGTGTAACTTCATACTCAATTCCCCGCTCTTTTGCCTCAAGTTCGTTTAAACCGACACGGGCGACTTCGGGATCAACAAATGTGCACCATGGGATTACGCTGTAGTCAGCTTTAAAAGATTTAAAAGGACTAAAGAGTGCATTCACACTGGCGTACCAGGCCTGATGTGCTGCCGTATGAGTAAACTGGTAAGGGCCGGCAGCATCACCACAAACGTAAATATTAGGAAAATTAGTTCTAAGATAAGAGTCTGTCCTGATAGTACCACGTTCACTTAATTCAACTCCAAGCTCTTCGAGTCCAAAGCCTTTAACATTCGCCCGCCGGCCTAAAGCTACCAGGACACGGTCAAACTCTATGCGTTCCTGCTTATCTTCCGATTCACAGATTAAGTAATTCTTGCCATCAATAACTTCGAATTTCGTGGCTGTGTATCCGCAGTAAAGATTGATGCCCTCTTTTTCAAAGCGGTCCATCACCATGGCAGAGATCTCTCTGTCTTCGCGGGTCATTATCCTCTCTGAGCGCTCCACAACTGAAACCTTAGCGCCGAGTCTTGAAAAAGCCTGCGCTAATTCAGAGCCGATTGGCCCTCCTCCTAAAACAACAAACTTCTCAGGAAGCTCTCTAATATCCCAGATGGTATCCGAGGTCAGGTAATCAATCTGATCAAGCCCCGCAATGGGTGGAACAAGCGGCGTAGCACCAGTTGCAACTATAATATTACGGGTTTTTAATACCTGCCCGTTTACTTCGACCCTATAAGGGTCAAGAATTTTAGCTGCCCCCTGGTAACAATCCACACCAAGCGAGCTGTATCGCTCAACCGAGTCGTGCGGCTCAACAGCCTTAATTACTTTTTGAACCCGCTCCATTACCTCAGCAAAATTAAAATCAACTGAAACGTCTCTAAAGCCGAATTCTTTTGCCCTGGCAGCATAAGAGAGCATTTTGGCTGAGCGGATAAGCGCCTTGCTGGGCACGCAGCCGGTATTAAGGCAATCACCTCCCATGCGGTGCTTTTCAATAAGGGCAACTTTTGCTCTTACAGCAGCAGCAATATAGGAAGAGACCAGGCCGGCAGAGCCTGCTCCTATTACAACCAGGTTGTAATCAAAGGAATCGGGGCGGCTGAAGCGCTTAAGCACTTTTCTGGCGCGCAGGTAATTAACAACTGCGCGTGAAACAAGTGGTAATATTCCAATTATTACAAAAGAGAGAATCAGGCCGGGGGAAAGAATCCCGGAGAGTGAGTTGATTTTTGCCAGCTCGCGACCTGCGTTAACATAGGCCAGGGTGCCGGGGAGCATACCCAGCTGGCTTACCAGATAAAACGTAGCTGTTTTAATTGGCGTAAGCGCCATAACCAGATTTATTACAAAGAAAGGAAAAAGCGGAACCAGTCGAAGTGTAAATAGATAAAAGGCGCCTTCACGCTTAACTCCCTCATTAATAACTCTCAGTTTATCTCCGAATTTTTTCTGCACCAAATCACGGAAGAGAAACCTTGAAATTATAAAGGCGAGCGTTGCACCAATGGTGCTGGCAAATGAAACAATAACGGTAGCCCAGAGGAGGCCAAATATCGCTCCGCCGGCCAGGGTCATAACAGCAGCGCCTGGAAGTGACAGTGCGGTAATTATAACGTATACACAAAAATATATCAGGCCGGCTTTTAGCGGATTAGAACTTACATAATCTTTTAGTACCGCTTCATGTGATTTTAAATTTTCAAGTGTTAAATACTTCCCTGCATCAAAGTAAAAGTATGCACCCGCTAACAGAATAACAGCCAGTAAAACCAGGACTCTCGTAAGATTTTTTTTCATCGTTTTAAACCTGCTTCACAATCGCACAGTTACAAAACTTTTAAGACCACGGTGTCTGAAGCCCCCGTGATTATGCCTTAATTCGCATTAAACCAGAAATTGTTACAGAGAGTCTGCCGGGCGATAAAATATCTATATATATCAAGCTATTGATTAGCGCCCCTTACTCTCCTGATACTTATATCACCTACCAGAACCTGGTATTTACCCTTCCAGTAAACCCGTGGTACGGCGTGAGTCTCACTGTTAAAGCTGCACTTAAGAGAAACTGGAACGATTTTTTCTGTAGAAAGCTCTGAGGTTTTAACTGTTCTTATGCAATACGAACCCAGTTCAAGCTGAAGCACTTCTGCTGCTTTTCGGGGAGCTTTATTTTCATCCAGCAGTACCGGCACTCTCACGGTGAATTTACCTGGTCCAATATGAATGGCAGGATAGAAAAAGAGGTAGCCTGGCTGACTAGTTTTAAGCGGGCCAACTACTTTAGTTTTAAGACGCTTATCGTATCTAATGGCTCCAATATGCCTGAAACCGTCATCAATTTTAATAACCTCAGGCTTACTATAGTCGGGGGAAAGTACCCGGTACACATGCATAAATTCAGCTCCCCTAAAAGAGTAAGTATATGCGGGTTTGGGTTCAATTCTGTCTTTCAGCTCTCCAAGCCCTAAGACTTTTACCTGTGTTGTTGGAACAATCAGATAATCTGCTACTATATACCTGAAATATCCGAATTTAATTTTATCTTTAAAGTCCGGATAAAATCTCCTTAGGGTGTAGGACATTGCACCTGCATCACCTACGACAGAAACATAGCTTACCGGGTTGTTTTTAGCAGTATTAACAATAAAACCTATAACCTGTTTTTCTCCCACTACATCACGAATCAGATTATTTTTTATAAGCGCAGCAAGGCTTCCAGCTAAAGAGTTGCGGTATAGCATATAATGCGGCCGCCAGTCGTACAGTCCAACACACTGGCTTAAAACCAGTCCACCCATAATACCGCGCTGCAGGCAGACTCTCATTTTTTTCTTAAGATTCAAATCAGCCAGCCTGGCTGCAATCCGGGCGATAAAATAGCCGGCACAGACATATATAAATGGTATTACAGGTGCAAGATAGCGCCAGGTTTGTTTTGAAGAGACACTTAGAATTCCTGCCCAGCAAATAATTATAACTGTTAAAAGCAGAATAAACTTTTCAGCCCAAGAATCCCCTCTCTTCAGCATTTTAAATACAGCAAGCATTACTCCAGCAATAAAACTCAAAAGTACATAAACCGGAAGCCTGGTTACAAAGAGCCCCGCGTATCCGTATTTAACGGTAGGGATTATTTTGCCAAAGGAGTCATGCCCTTCGCCGGAAAGAGTTGCTACCCACTTCCAGAAACGGGCAAAGTTTTCAAAGACTGCCGGAAAGGCAGTCAGGACAGAGAGCAAAATTATAGAATATAACATTAGTAGCGATGTGTGGTAACAGATACCACTCTTCTTTCGACGGAAATAATTCCACGTGATAACGGCAACTACCAGCAAACCAACTATTAATCCGATAAAGTAGTAACTATGCAGCTGGAAAAACCGGCCTGTCTGGAATAAATACTTGGCCAGCCTGATTCTGATTTGAAGTCTTACGCGGTAATCGCTCCAGTGATCCCAGAGTCTTGTGTAGATAGCAGCAAAGACAGCATGTCCGGTAAGAACCGCACCGAGGTCAGCCCAGGAAAAAAGCGGAAATTTGTCATCTTCTGGTCGTTTCAGAGATAAAATGCTGCTTATTATCCGGTATAGGATCAGGGC
>RFHI01000124.1 GCA_003696425.1 Candidatus Dadabacteria bacterium
AAACGGGGAGATAGTTAAAGGTCTTAGAGAAAAGGAAGCTCAGAATGAGCGCATCCGGCAGGAAAAAGGCCTGGGGGTTATTGGTAGAAAGAGGTTAATGCGCCAGCCGCTTATGAAACCACATCAGCCTAAAAAATATGGAAGAAAGATTTTTGTACACTCTAAATTTAAAGAAGTAAGAATCAGGATTATTAATGAAGCAAAGGCCATAGATGCGCTTTGTAAGTATGTATACCAGTGCTGGAAAAGGGGCGAGTATTCTGTCCCGTGGCCCCCGGGGACCTTTCCCCCTCCACTGCCACCACGCGCCAATGCTCTGGCATAAAATAGTATCTTAAAGTTTGATTAAATCTGAACATTCGACAGGCAGGCTGCACCCTCAGCGCGGCTAAGCCTCCATTTACGCGCCAATGGCGGGCAGTTTTAGGTTCTAAACAAGCCCGGCAAGTCCTTAAGTGAAGACCTATAAATCTTCAACAACTAAAAAACACCACCTTATTCAAAATCAAACACCTCCAATGGCAAAAGCTGCCTGGCACCAGTCGTCGGGGGCGCCTGGCCTGGCACCAGTCGTCTCCCGTCGGGGGCACCAGTCGTCGGGGGGGCAATCAGTCTCCGATGCCACTTTCCGAACCGAGTATGACTGTAGTCTTTTCGCCCCCTGCCCTGCGCGTCAGAAGTACAGTGCAAATAACAAGCGGTCCAAACGCGATAAGCTGCGCAGTAGTTGGTTTTTGCCCCAAAATAACTGCAGCAAAAATAAGTGTAAGCCCAGGTCCAAAGGCAGCCAGTGAAACAGCTTTAGTTATCGGGATACGATGAATTGCCTCAAGCCAAAATAACTTGGCAAGTCCAAACATAAATATACCGTTTATAATTAAAAATATAAACGAATGGCTTAACTTAGCCGGGGTCAAGGTTCTTTCATATATTAAAGCAAGAATTAAAAACACTGGCGTGGTAAGAGAGCTCCTTAGAAACAGCGCGGTGCTGGCATCAATAATTTTACGAGCCTCTTGATTAAAATTGTTCCCCACCGGAGCCAGTGCGGTCGCGCACAACATATACAGATTACCGTTGTTCCACTCAAATTTATTCTCAGCCAGAATAAGAACGGCACCCAGCACCATGAATATGGCCCCTAAAAAATGGGGCTTAAATAAGCGCTCTTTCCCCCATAGAGTTAAGATCAAAAAAGAGAAAAAGACTTCCATCTGTCCAAGCAAACTCACATTCCCCGGAGAAGTCTCGGTTAAAGCCATAAAAAGAAAGAAGTGGAACAACAAGCCATTAAAAAGTGCTGTCATTAAAACAGAGGCCCATGCCTCTCTCTTCCAGATCTGCAGCCAGCTCCCTTTAAGAGTAATCACAACCGCAAACGGCACGATTCCTATTCCATTTGAAATTGCCACCGTCCAAAGCGGCGTTAAGTCTGAATAAGTAAGTACTGTCACAACCGGTAGCAGACTCCACAGCACTGCTGAGCTTACTAAATATAATTCTCCGA
This sequence comes from Candidatus Dadabacteria bacterium, assembly GCA_003696425.1. Lineage (GTDB taxonomy): Bacteria > Bdellovibrionota_C > UBA2361 > UBA2361 > J046 > J046. The sequence goes on from RFHI01000124.1 coordinate 1,508, forward strand.
TCCGTTCCTGTTTCATGTATGTATTATTATAGCTATAACCTTTGGCTTTAGGCGAGCAATAATCCGCAAAAAACCTACAGCAGAAATGGTAAAAATTAGATCCACTAGCAGGAACAAGTGTAACAACACTTGTACTATCTGTCCCCCCTTCAAGCGCATTGAACGCAAACTGTAATTAGTGTATAGGTTTTTGTTATGAAAAATATTACAGCCCTCTCTGTTATAGGTGTCATGTTTTTGACCTGCCTGGCTGCTTTTGCCAGGGCCTGCGACAGTTGTGCAATTTATACAGCGCGGCATGCCCGCAGCACAGGTGTCGGCTCTTTTCAGGTTGGAGTTGCTGAGCGTTTTACACGCTTTAGTGGTAAGGCTGAAGAGGACGGCGTTTCAGGCGCTACAAATTCCCAACAATATATGAACAGTGCGGTCACACAGTTTTACTTTAACTACAGAGCTACCACAGATTTATCATTCCAGCTGACTCTCCCTTATATTTACCGCAGTTTTAGACGCGTTAGCGATGGCACTATAGAAAAAGGCAGCCTGTCCGGAATCGGCGATCTGGCTCTACTTGTTAATGCTGATTTTATTAAAAAAACTTTTAATTCTTCATCATTAAGCTCCAATTTGTACGCCGGACTGAAGTTGCCTACCGGCGATTCAGGCAGGCTTTCCGAAGAAGCTGATAGTGACAGCGAGCCTGCTGGAAATTCTCCTGCCAAGTCACTTCTTCCATCTTCTTTTAAGCCTTTTATTACCCGCCATGGATCTGCTGAAAATGGTTCACTTGTTGGTGGCGATGATCTTACGCCCGGAAGCGGCTCAGTTGATTTGCTTATTGGTTCCAACCTCAGATACGAATATCAACGTTATTTTGTTAATACCAGTTTGCAATATGTATTAAGGAGCGAAGGATCTTATGACTTCAGATATGGGAATGAAGTAAGCTGGTCAGTTGCACCGGGTTATATGATTGCTCTTCAACACTCGTATTCAGCTTCGTTCCTGCTTAACCTCTCCAGTGAATCAAAGGCAAATGACCGCGTAAACGGTGAGAAAATACCGCTAAGCGCCCATGACCGTATCTTTCTGGGGCCATCGATTGCCTTTACCTATGGACTGCGCTGGTATGGTGAAGCCGGGCTTCAATTGCCAATTAAATCCCCACCAGATTCACGAGGAGTAGAGCCGGACTACCGGGTTAACGCTGTCATTAACTGCCGTTTTTGATTTAGATTTCTTCTGGCATGAGTGCCTGGAATGAGTTCGCCTCAGGACTCATCGGGTTTGTTATGCCGCAACCCTTTTAGTAACGTTCTTAAAGTTGGGTCGAAGACAGTCTTTGCATCCAGCGCACGATTTTGAGTGTCTCTGCTGAAGAAGTCATCAACTGCTCTTTTAATTTCTTCCGCCCTCGGTCCAGCTGCATGCTTAAACTCAAGTAACATCGCAGCCGCCGTTCTGTATTCCATCGAATCCGGCACAGAACCGCTTTCCGCTCCAAAACTTTCAGCCGGAAGTGCGTCGCCCTTAAGGGCCTTAAGTAAAAAATCCGGATTCCCGCTCCTGCCGGAGTAAAACCTGATCATTTCAAGAAAAACAGCGCTGTCCTCTCTGGCGTCCTTCTCAGGATCCTTATCTCTTATGTACTCAAGCCCGGTAATTGCTTCATTCTCCCGGGGCGTATCTACCAGCGCCACAAGGTGATGTGCTGCATCACTTCTTTTTGACCAGGGAAGCCCCTGACTTAGTGCAACTCTAAGTAATGCCTCGGAATTTTCTTCTAACACAAAACGCCGCAGATCTTCGGGCTTAACCTGCTCCGGTGCCTTATCATGATTCATCATTTTTGTATTACCC
>RFHI01000125.1 GCA_003696425.1 Candidatus Dadabacteria bacterium
AAGCCCGCTTGCGGCAGTAAAAGGAACTATTATCCTGCTTGATGACAAATCCGCTCTACGTGCTAATATGGTTGGTCTTAAGGTCTATCAGAAGAAATAGCATAGTTGTTCATAGCATAATAGAATGGATGTAACGGTTATAGGCTACGGGCGCTTTGGGCGTCTGCTTACTGAGATTCTGGCTCAGGATATGCGGGTGTATGTCTATGACTGTAATGAAATAAGTGATCAGTTGCCTGAGCAGGCCACCAGGGTTGATCTTAAAAGAGCGCTTTCAACCGATACCATTTTTTATGCTGTGCCAATATCAGCCTTTGAAGAGACTCTTCAGGAGCACACCGCCCTTATTAAAAATGCCGGCGAAAAGCTCTTAATTGATTTACTTTCAGTTAAGGTTTACCCCAAAAATGTCTTTAAGGCGCTGCTTCCACCGAATGCACGCGCCATACTTACTCACCCGATGTTTGGGCCTGACAGTGTGCGCGAGCAGGGACTCTCCGGCCAGGTCATGGTAATGGATCAGTTTACAGCAAATAAGGAAGAGTACCACAGCTGGAAGAAGTATTTTAGCAGTAAAGGACTTAACATTTTTGAGTGTACGGCTGAAGAGCACGATAAAATGGCTGCTGACAGCCAGGGTTTGGCTCACTTTGTAGGCAGGGTGCTGGAGAAGTTCGACCTGCAGCCCACTCCGATTGATACTCTTGGGGCTAAAAAACTGATTGAGATTAAAGAACAGACCTGTAACGACAGCTGGGAGCTTTTTACCGATCTGCAGACTAAAAATCCCTTTACCGTTGATATGCGCGTAAGGCTCGGTCGCGCGGTTAACGAAATTTATGATGCTCTGCTTCCAAACAGAATAGACACTGATACCTTAGTAGTTGGTATCCAGGGGGGTAAGGGCAGTTTTAATGAAGAAGCGGCCAATTATTATTTAGGCCGTAAATCCGAAGAAAATTTTAAGATTGAATATCTTTATACTACTGAGAAAGTACTGAATGCGCTGCAGCGTGGAGAGATTGATAGAGGCCTTTTTGCTATTCACAACTCAGCTGGCGGTGTGGTAAACGAAACAGTTTATGCTATCAGCCGCTACCGCTTTAATATAGTTGAGGAGTTTGCGATTAAGATCTCACACGCACTTATGATTAGAAAAGATACTGATCTTGAAGATGTAGATACAATTATGACCCATCCACAGGTTATAAAACAGTGCCGCGGTAATTTGCAGCGCCGTTTTCCGCGTCTTAAGGCCATTAGCGGCGAAGGCGAGCTGATAGACTCGGCAAATGTGGCTAAAGCTCTTTCAGAGGGCAAACTTGATCAAAATATCGCGGTCATGGGCAGTAAAGTGCTGGCCGATATTTACAATCTTAAAATTGTCGAGGATAACCTCCAGGATCTTGAAGAAAACTATACCAGTTTTTTATGGGTTGAGCGCCCCCGGCCTGATAGCTAATATTCGCGGTTTGCTTCAAGCTCATCAAGCATATTTAAATATGAATTGTAGCGGCTGGGGCTGATTTTGCCTGCACGAAGTGCATCTTTTACCCCGCAGCGCGGTTCTGCCCTGTGCCAGCAGTCAGCGTATTCGCACTGTGGCAGGTACTGTTGAAATTCGAAGAAGGCATTTCTCACTTCTTCGTGTGTAAGGTGGCAGATCCCGAAATTTTGTATTCCGGGAAGATCGATCAGCAATAGCCCGCTGGCGTGCTCCCGTTTATAGATATAACCGAAGGCTCTGCTGGTAGTTTGCCTTCCCTGTCCGGTCTTATGACTTACTGCTGAGGTTCTCTGTGCGGCTTCCGGCACCAGCCGGTTTATAATTGAGCTTTTACCAACACCTGAAACTCCTACAAATGCTGTTACTGAAAGTTCCGGGGCAGCCAGTAGTTGTTCAAGATCGCTGAGACCATTCTCGGTGAGCACTGAAGTTGTAATTACTTCCGTACCGATGCTGCGGTAATACTCAATAAGTTCTTTATCCTGCTCTAAGCCCAGGTCGCTTTTGTTTACTGCGAGTGAAGCAGGGATGTTCTCCCGCTGTGCCACCGCCAGCACGCGGTCGATAAAGGTTGTGTTAAACAAAGGTGTTGGGGCTGTAACAATGAAGATGCGATCTATATTAGCACCAATCAGCTTGGTGCGTTTCCCCAGGCTGCGTGAGAATGTATTTTTACGCGGCTCAATTCCGGTCAGAATTGTTTTTTTACCTTCCTGCTTAAAGAAGGCTATGTCACCGATTGTAACATCTGAAGTTTTACGGGTTACCTGGGCGCTAATGATGTTACCTGTGTTAAGCTGTAGAGTGGCCAGACGACGGGAGATGCTGATAACTCTGGCACTGTTATGGGTGGGCTGCATAAGTTTTTTTAGCCTGAGCCTACTGAGCTGACATTTATTGCCGGCTCTTTTAAGTATTCTTTAAGATACTCAAGCAGATTAATTATGAAATCAAGCACCCGTGCCCAGTCAATATTCTGGCCGTACGTGCTTATAAGCAGGCTTGTTACTGTAAAAATCACAGGCGCTGCCACTGCAGGCATAAACCCCTCTACCTCAATTCCGGGCAGAAATTTAACAATTATCCAGAATAAGACACCGTTAGTAAGGAGTAGCACCCCTGTCTGTACTGTAAACCCTGATGGGACCTGGAAAAAAAGAGCTGCATCCCAGACCTTGGAGTTAACAAAGGCTATCGCAAGGACAGTAAAAAAAGCGGGGATCGGACCGCTTACCTTAAGCCCCGGAATCAAAAGGGCTGTTATCAGCATCGCAATAGTCTGCAGTATCCAGTAGGAGATATTGAGTGTAAAGAGTTCATTCATGTTAAGTGCAGTCGTCTCAGATGGTTAGCTTTATGAGTGCATCAAATGACCGGTCATCTAGCTCTTAAGTAGTATTGCAGAGAAGTGAATTTTTGGACATAACTTTTGTCTAATATACAGGAGAAGCAGGTCAGGAAAATAATTCACAATTAAGGTGGACTTTTAGCTTTTTAATGCTTAATTAATATATTGAATAGTTACCAGAGATCGGACACAAAGGAGACGATGAGATACATTAACAAAAACATCAATTTTGAAGGCAGTAATATAGCCCTGCTATTTCTGCCGGGAATTTTTCTGGTGGCGGTAGGTGTGGTAGCAGTTCTGGCTCCGCGTCTTCTTATCGCTGTACTGGCCGGGCTGTGCATATCTGTGGGGGTAGTGTTCTGTTATCTGGCCTGGAAGTTTTTACAGTTTAAGCGCAAAGTTGAGAATGCCGTGAACCAGTTTCAGGGCCGCATTTTTGTTCAGGGCGTTAGCGTTGATCCGATGGAAGAAATCTTTGAGGCCCTGGACGACGAGAAGAAATTCACTTATCACTGAAAACTGATACCGCAGATGAATCCCCGAGATGAAGGAGGGTGAGTGCGTTTGTGCACGCAAAGGGCGTATTGTGTATGACATGTACGTTACCGTGAACGCAAAATGTTCAGCTGGCCGTTTACGTCTTCTGTTATTTGTGTTGATTCCCTCCTGACAGCCCCCGCCTGCTACTTTCCACAGTTAGTTATTTAACCCTTCTGGAGAAGGGGGTACGCTTAAAATATTCGATATTAGCTGT
>RFHI01000126.1 GCA_003696425.1 Candidatus Dadabacteria bacterium
GCTGCAACTTAGCCACGGCGCACTGGTTTACTTAAAAACAATTTACATCAATAATTAACTTTTCTTAAAATATAACAGTATGTTAACCGATCAAACCTGACGTTGACGTAACCGCAATGTACGCCCAAAGTAAGTAATGGGGAGCTGTCAGGAAGGAATAAAATTCGTAGACGTCGACGTTTTCGTTTGCGGCCACGTTTACGTAAACGTGTTACGCCCTATGAGCCAGGTTCTGATAGATATTATTAATATTATCTCTGTAAACTTATATTAGGGATATACCCCCAACCGGCATGCGAAGTGTGGTTTTGTTTTCGCATGCCATAGAAGGAGGTTTTCTGTGCATTCGCATTCACATCAGTCAACCGGTGAACATCGAGCCGGCATGACTACGCTGTTCATGACTGAGATGTGGGAGCGCTTTTCATTTTACGGAATGAAGGCGCTGCTGGTACCGTTCCTGATGACGGCAGCAATCGGCTACAGCGAAAGTGCGGCAAAGGAGATCTTGGGAGGCTACGTCCTGTGGGTCTATCTTGCCCCGCTCTTTGCAGCAGTGATTGCCGACCGTTTCATGAACATGCGGCAGAGTATCTATGTCGGGGCGATCGTAATGGCCGTTGGCCATTTTGCGATGGCTTTCGACGGCTTGATCTTTGTCGGCATGGCTTTGATCGTGGCCGGTAACGGCTTCTTCAAGCCGTGTGCAACAAACATGGTCGGAGATCTGTACCCGGAAAAACATCCCTGGAGGACGTCGGCCTACTCGGTCTTCTACTTCGGGATTAACCTGGGTGCAACGCTCTCTCCTTTCGTCTGCGGCTTGCTGCGGGATCACTACGGCTTTCACTACGGCTTTGCAGCGGCAGGGATCGGTATGCTGGTGGGCCTGCTGACCTTTGCTGCTTTTGAGCCAAAGCTGGGTATTGCCGGCCTTCGCCCCGAAGAAAAGCGGGGTGAATCCGGTGAAATCCGTATGGCAGCTGGGGGCTGGAGGAAGGTCGCGCTGGCTTCAGCCGGCACAGTCGTGCTGGTTGGAGGAGCAATCCTGCTCATTCCAGATCTGCTAAACGCCGTCTGGACACCGACCTGGCTTTTCGGTGAAACAATCAGCGACACCGTAAAGTTCCTGGTGCGTATGGCGCTTGTGGCTGTGCTCCTCTGGGTGTATGTCAAGGCTGCCCCGAAGGAGGCCAATCCCAGGCCGCTCACAGAAGTTGACCGCGACCGCATCAAAGTGATCATGGCAGTTTCGTTTGCCATGTTCTTTCTGGTGATTGCTCTCGAGCAGTCGGGAGGATCGCTTAACCTTTTCGCCAAAAACTTCACCAGCGAAACCCTTTTTGGGGTTCGTATCCCTTACGAGTTCTACCAGGCAGTCAATCCGATCTGGGTTATGACTTTGGCCCTGAGTGGTGCCTGGTTCTGGGGAAAGGTGGAATCGAAAGGAGTAACTGATCTGCACAAGCTCGGTCCGGGACTTATCCTTGTCGCAGTTGTCTTCCTGTTGATTCAGGGAGCACAGTCAGCGGCTGGAATTTCCGGAGTGCATGATCCTGCCGCAGCCGGAGTTGGTACCAGAGTCAGCCCGGTCTGGCTCATCGCTATCTACTTCTTCATCGCGGCAGCGGAGGTCTGCATTTCGGTGACAGGCCTTTCAGCAGTCAATAAGCTCGCACCGGCCCACATGAAAGCCTTCTTTACGGCTGTTTTCTTCATGTCGATAGCCGTAGGCGGCTACCTGGCCGGTACGATTGATGGAATCCTGAAGGAACTCAATCTGCCGCCCTGGTGGACACTGGCAGCAGTCTGCATCGCGCTCGGTCTGGTCTATATGGCCACCGCCGGTAGGATGATCAAACTGGCGCACGGTGCGCTGGACACTGCCAAGAGGCAGTAATGCTTCTAAAAGGAGGTTAGCAACAGGCCCGGGGAAGCACCACTCTTCCCCGGGCCACTCCGTCTTTATCCCTGCGCCCTTTTACCTGTTAATATCACGGTAAAATCCCACTACATCATCAACGGAGCAACCATCAATGCGGCTGTCACGCACTATTTTGCCGTTATTAAGAATAATTGCACGGCTGCAATAGCGACTGACACGCGCTATATCATGGGAGGCAATTAAAACTGCACCATTGTTATCTTTTGAACATACAGAATTTTCAAGAAACTCAAATAAAGCTGATACAGATTTGTCATCAAGCGAAGATGTTGGCTCATCAAGAAAAACGATAGTCGGATTATTTATAAATGCCCGCGCCAATGCCGCCTTTTTTTCAAGCCCTTCGGAGAGCTCGGGCACAAGCTTATCAGCATGACTGCTTAAAGCCCACTTAGCTAACTGCTCTTCAACGTTTCCATTAACGCCAATTAGATCAGCGGCAAGCTCAAGGTTTTCTCTAACAGTCAATGTGCGATAAAGAAAGGAACTGTGTCCTACAAAACTGACACTTTGTTCTTTGTTGGAAGCAATGCTGCACTTGCCACTATCGGCTCGTAGCAAACGGGCACATATTCTCAGCAAGGTGCTTTTGCCGGCGCCGTTTGCTCCTAATAAAAGTACTATTTCCCCGGGAAAAAGCTTAAAAGAGAGGCCTCGCAGAACTTTCCTGACGCCGTAAGATTTGTACAGATCTTCAACACTGAAAAGCTGGTTGTCCATTAATTGTCAAGGTTTTCTAGCCTGGTTAAAACTTTAGCCAACTCAACAGAAATGGCCCGTTTTGTCTGAATATAATCCTGCTCCTCCAGCTTGTCTGTATTATAGTCAAGCTCAAGATCCTTTAACACCTGAATAAGCCGCTCTTTTTTTGCATGCAGATCGCCAAGTGCGGAATTTGTATTGCCAAATCTGCTCTCTGGAACTTCCGCTAAAAGCGGCCTTAGCAGCAAATAAGCCGTTACAAGGCTCATTAAAACAGTTGCAGCAAAAATCAGCACCGTTAATTACTTTCCTTTAGCAGCAGCAAAGCTCTCATCCGCCACACCAACAGCCACATGAGCCAGGGCTCCGCGCGGAATTAGCACAATTACCGTTCCTATTACTACCAGCAGCGCTCCTATCCAGAGCCAGCACTGCAATGGATTAATAAACACTTTAAATGCCATCCGGCGGCCACCGGAATCGGTTCCCGCCAGCACCAGATAGAGATCTTCTCTTAGCGAGCTCATTAGAGCAACTTCGGTAGTAGATTCATCGTTTTTAAAATACCTGCGAAGCTCTGGTTTTAATGTTCCGAGCTTCTTACCATCTGCTCGCCTAATTACTGACACCTGCGATTGAATCCCCTGGTAATTCCTGTTGTTTAGTTCATTAGTTCCTTCCAGCCTGAGAGTAAAACGTCCGATCTGATACTCCCCTCCGTCAGACAATACAAATTCACGCTCAACTTTATGTGCCATTGAAGCTGTAATAGCGACAGCCATAACCAGCACACCAAAGTGAACAAAATATCCTCCGTACCGGATTCTGTGCCGCCGAAGGGCAGTCACTGAAGCGGACAGCACAGACTTGCGACTGTCTGCAGCACCGCGCTGAACTTTAATCCCGCGATGAAGCTCGCCCAAAATCGTAAGCAACACAAAAAAAGCCAGGCTGTACGAGAGCACCGGATAAAACTCTACTATACCGGCCCAGACAAGTACTATCGCCATAGCAAAGGCGGCCAGAAAGGGCATAAGAAAAGTTTTCCTGAGACTTTTAAGGCTGGCCCTCCGCCAGGCAATCAGCGGGCCTATACCCATTAAAAAAATTAGCGCCAGAAAGAGCGGAACATTGACAGAGTTAAAAAATGGGATTGAAACTGTCTGCTTCTCACCTGTTACAGCTTCAGACAGAACCGGAAACATAACTCCCCAGAGGGTCGCAAAGCAGATACTTAGCAGCAGCAAATTATTTAACAGAAATGCTGCTTCTCTTGAAAAAAGGCTCTCAATCCTTCGCGGGGACTTTAGCTCCTGGCGGCGATAGTAGCTTAAAACCCCCGTAACAATCAGCAAGGCAGCCAGATAAATCAAGAAGACAGGGCCTATGTCAGTCGCCGCAAAAGCGTGCACACTCTGCACAATCCCGGAGCGGGTAAGAAAAGTTCCAAAGACTGTTAATCCATAAGTAGCAACTACCAGCCATACGTTCCAGAACTTAAGCATCTCTTTTCGTTCCTGTACCATCACTGAGTGCAAAAATGCAGTAGCGGTAAGCCAGGGCAGAAAAGATGCGTTTTCAACCGGATCCCAGGCCCAAAAGCCTCCCCAACCGAGTTCAATATAAGCCCAGTACCCCCCCAGGGTTATGCCTGCAGTAAGAAAAGCCCAGGCTACCAGCGTCCAGCGTCTTGTTAAACGGATCCAGTCGTTGGTCAAATACCCTGACAGCATCGCTCCCAGACAAAACGCGTATGGAACCGATAACATAGTAAAGCCGGTATACAGAGTTGGTGGGTGAATCGCCATAAATGGATTTTGAAGCAACGGATTAAGTCCGTTACCATCAAACGGCACAAACGGAGCAGCGATATAGCGAAACGGATTGGTAAAAAACAGCGTGACAGACAGAAAAAAGAGTGAAGACGAATTTATTACTGCAAGCGTCCAGGGCATAAGAAGACGGGGATATTTATCAACCCTTAACGCCACCAGAGCACCACAAACCGTAAGAATAGCAGCCCACAATAACATTGAACCATCCATACCACCCCAGATGGCCGAGACCTTATACACTGCCGGCATATCTCTGTTGGAAAACTGCCAGACGTACTTATTGCTGTAGTCATTGTGATAAAAGGCTGCGCCCAGCATGACTAAGGCTGTTACCCCGAAAAGGGCACTAAGAATCGTTGAGTTACGGGCCATTAACAGCCAACGGGGGCTTTTTTTCAGCCCTGCGACAGCCCCGCCCAGACAGCCTGCCAGAGCTGTAAACCAGCTTAATAGTAATGCGTAATTTCCTATATCATTCATTGGCCAAGCCCTTTCTGATGGTAGTCACCTTGACGTTTGACGCCAGGACTATCAGGCGGTTCATATTTTGAGGGACACTGAGTCAGTAGTGAGCTGGCATAGACAGTACCGTTTTTGTACTCACCCTCTATTATAACGTCTCGTCCAGGAGCGAACATATCAGGCTTAATTCCATTGTATACGACCGGAAGAGTCGTTTCTGAATTACCCTGCGGATCCTTGATTTCAAAAGAAAGCTTAAGTTTAGGCTCGACCTGATAGTCTATCGAATCACCGGCCACTCTACCGGCCACCCTTACTCTCCTGAGGTGGCTTTTTGACTCGATCTCAATTAATTTTGATGGCAGAAAAACAGTAGTAGCTGTTCCACGAGTCGCCTGAAACATGAACAGAACGACAAAAGCCACAACCGCGACTACAATACTCCAGAAGATTTTCATATTTACCTTTTTATTATCACAAACTACTGGCGCCGGGCGCCAAACTTGAACGTCTCTTCCAGAATTAATGCTATAAAAGATGAGCTAAAAGATAAAGCCCCGTGGGAAGAGCTTTCTTCCTGTTTTAGTCCAGTTCTTAGCAACTTACGAAGTGCCCGTCTGTGGCTCCTACGCGGCTGAGCAATCTAGCAGGTTACGTATGCGAAAAGTTTATAGCGTACTTCCTTCAGGCATTACTCTATCTTCTCTATTCAAGGCCAAAATACACTATACTTATTACCTGCAAATTCATCAGTTTAACACAGGTGACACTTCGTTAAAGTCGCTTTTAATGGACTACCCGCCAGGCAAAACCTCCATTTCCATCTGGCAACAAACTGAAGTCAAAATTAAGCCCAAAAGTTGTCACTGTATTTTTATAAGTGATATCATTACTGGCTATTGCATATTTTGCAGCAGTATTAGTAACACGCACAACCTTACCACCGGCAATCACACTGTAAACCAGGTTTGCCGTAACCAGAGGCTGCATACCCCAATTTGGATCAGCAAACAAATTAGTCTGAAAAAAGTTTTCTTGATCCGCTATAGCTGCAGTAGAACTCTGATACGTTAACTTGGCAACTTCCTCAGCCTTGACTTGAAGTAGCGATGAAAGTGTGGACACATCCTTAGCAACTAACGCTGCATGAATAGAACTAACTATAGACTCAATTGCTGCTTTATCAGATGCAGAAAGAGGAGAGGAAACACTTTGAGCACCCTGCCAGGCCCAACTCTGAGAAGGAGATGCATTGAACGTGTAGGTATTGTTGACAGAAACTCCCTTTTGTAAAAAGGCTACATCTTCGAGAACCAATTCAGAGGCCGGACTACTGTATGAGAGTTTAACCCTTGAGAAATCCGTTTCACCTAGAAACTGCGACCCAGATGATGGAACCACAGAGGAAAGGTTAATTGTTGTCTGTTGATTACTAACAGCGGGAAAATTCAGGTTTGAGTAGACTACACTGTGAGACCTGTCAGAATTAGAAAACTCAACAGACATATTCCCTATACTAACGTTGGCTGCAACGTAGATTATGTCTGAAGGTATCGTGGTAAGTTCTGCTCCCGGTGGAAATTCATACTCCCATTCCCATACTGTACCGTTATCAGCAAATGTGAGCTCAGAGTCTGCTGCGCTGCCAGCTGTTATAGTGCCATCATCCAGAAAACCCTGTATAAGCTGCGTACTAAAACCAGGCAAATGCAAGTTAAATAAATTCCTAACTGTGCGCCTCTCTAATGTTACAGCAGTCCAAGAGAGCGCTGATGTGCCCGTATAGCTCAACTTAATGCGGGAAAACCCCGAATCATTTACAAATGAGGCGCCGGATACCGGCGTCAGAGAACTAAGATCAATGACACCAGCCTCTTCCTTAACACTTATATTTGAATAAACGACAGCCTTGGACTGAGCAGCATCGGAAAATTCAATCGTCATATTGCCTACACTCATAGAGGGCGAGAAATAACTTATGCGTGTTGGCAAGTAATTAAATTTACGGGTGTCGGCAAAGGTAAATTCCCATTCATAACTGCTACCATTCGCGGTAAAAGTTAATATATTGCCGAAACTGTCAAAATTTCCAGCATTCAGAGTACCTGCTGCGACCTCATCCTGTGAAATTAGAACTGAGCGGTATTCGTTGGCCATTGAAGTCCGCTCTTCTACATTAATATCAACCGATGGCAGCGGATCAGTATCAGGGACATAGCCCGGAGGTGGAGCTGAATTAATCTGTAATGTGTTTACGCCGTTCAACAAATAACGCGAAATGTCCGTGTGTAGATTAATTGCATCCCCTACAGGCGTATTGTACACTTCAAAACCATTCAGTGTAACGCTGGTCACAGCGCCCGAACCTACAACTGTCATTGTATGATATTTATTTTGAGCTAAAGCAGCGCTCGCTGTCAGTAAGTATAAGAGCAATAATGTAACTAATTTATTCATCTTTACATATCCCTCACGCTTAACCAGACACCAAAGCAATCATGGTCCTCCGATTAGATAAACAGGCCCCCACGAACCTGTTGTTGGGCTGACAACCTCAACTGACTGCCTGGTAGTAAACGCACCCCAAAAATCCGTCTCAGTTGTGGTTACGCTCAACCCGCCAATACTGTAATTTCCCTGAATCCCAAAGCTGGGTTCGTGACTTTTGCCAACTGCTGAGGCGCTTGCGGAAACACCACTTCTTCCAGCTACCTCTAACGCAACAACTCCAAGTGCGATATCAGCCTCTCCACCCACTGAAAAAACAAGTTTGGCACCAAGAGAACCAACACCACTGAAATTTTCTTTAATGACCGACTGAGCACCAATGTCAGCATGAAAGTATCCCTGGGCAGCAACAAATAAATGTGCAGTAAGAAGAAACGGAGGAAGGGCAGCTACCATTGAGCTGACGATAGGCACACGCACATTCAAATAATTAAACCGTCCACTTAACCGACCGTTCCATTCCAGTTCAGCAAGCAGGCTTCCATTTTTTAAAACTGGACCCCTTTCTTTCCACATATTATCAAAAATCATGTTGAGTCCGTACTTTTTCTGGTATAGTTCAGGCCCTTTTAGTATAGAGGCGCCAAGTGCCTGTTTAAACGAGCTCAATGGGTTCTTTTTGGCCACCCTGAATGATTGTTTAACCACTGTGTAGGCAAGCACAGTACCGCTTTTTACATCTCCGGAAGGAAAGGTTGCGGTAACCGCGTACGGGATCGGAGGATCATTATAGAGAAAAAATCCACTAGGCGACGGCCCGCTGAGATTAAACACAACCGTCTGCCCCGTCATAGGTGTTCCACCAACATCCCACTGAACGCCACTCAGGTCACCCGGACCTATGGCGGTCGCAGTCATCTGATGAACATCTCCGACAATCTGCAGAGTCCCCCCGTTACCAATGGCCCCCTGATCCGGAAAATCCTGGCAATTTATTTGAATAGTACAGGAATCAATATTTTGACAACCGCTCTGAGGATCACAGCTATCAACCGTACATGAATTTGAATCATCACAATTAAGAGGCGGAGCGACCTGTTCGCACTGCCCTGTATTCGGGTTACAGGCTACTTGCCCATCACAAATATTGTTGTCATTATTATTACACGTAGGACAGCGGTCACATGAATTTATAACTCCATCTCCATCGTCATCACCAAAATCACAAGTAGTATTATCCCCATTATAGAAACCTACGCACTCAGCCTCTGTAATTACATCGCAAGAAGTAGTAGAGTAACTAAAACAGCAGGCACCTGTTGGTGTACAAGCTCCGCAATCACCTGGGCAGCTTGAGCAGGTTTCATTGCCATTGCACATTCCATCACCGCATGCTGGCGGGCAGCTTCCGCAATCGGCAGGGCAACTTGAACATGTTTCACTGCCATTACATGCA
>RFHI01000127.1 GCA_003696425.1 Candidatus Dadabacteria bacterium
TAGTAATTACCGGAACTCGGCAATACATAGACTCAAGAATTGCCTTCGGCAGACCTTCTCCTGCAAGCGATGGCAGAACGGATACATCAGCTGTTTTTAAATATCTGCTGACTTCTTTGACATACCCGGGAAGATGGACACGGTTTTTTTCAGTTAATGAAAGGGAGCTTATGATTCGCGCTGTTTTACGGCAGCGTATTTCACCAAGCAGCATTAGGTGAATTGGGAGCTGGTTAACGAGCTTTTTGAAGGCTTCAAGCAGAATATAAGCTCCTTTTTCAGGCCGGATATTTGCCACCATGATTACTAAAAAAGCCTCTTCAGGTACGCCCAGTACGCTTCGGGCAATAGCAGGCTGGCTATACCACTCTTCGAGATGGCCCTTGTAGATTCTGCATAGCTTTACAGCCGGGACGCCACGTAACAGCAGGTATTCTTTAACTGCTTCAGATACGCACATTATTTTGTCTATAGCAGGGTTAAAATATGTAAGCCGTGAAAGCGGATCTGCCGGCAGATGCCGTAATATCCATTTATGTTCTGGCCATTTAGCTGACGTGCCGCGATAGGCAATGTTCTTGTGGCTAAAGCCCTTTGATGCTATCAGTCCGTTGGATAATGCGCGGGAGCTAAAATAATGTACCAGATCATAATTTACTTTTTTAAACTCATTTCTTAAGTATGATATAGCAGCCGGACTGATGCGGCTTTTTATTTTAATCGTTTCAGTTTCGATACCACTTTCAGCCAGCAGCTTGCGGTTTCTTTCTGCCAGATTGCTTCCAATAACTTTAATCTGATGACCTCGCTCGGCCAGAGCCTTAAAGGCGTAAAGTTCCGGACGGTCAACATCTCTGTTTACTATTAAAAGTTTAAGGGCGGACATGAAATCAGGATATTACAGGGGGCAATTACCAGGCAATAGCAGCAGGAAAGACTTTAAGGTATACACCTAATATAACTTTACGGAGATAATAGCTTCAAGGAAAATTAAGAATATAATTAATACGTGGCTGATAGGATGTAGTACGTCTACGTAAGCGTTGCCGTAGACGAAAAAACGTTCACGTAGACGGCCACGTCTACGAATTTTATTATTTAAAAATTCAGTGGTCAGTTATGGCTAGTTGCTTATGTAAACTTTATCTAGCGGCTGACAAGTAGTGCGTCGAATAAGCTAAAAACCTGCTACACCCTATCTATCTTGACAGCTCGTGCCAGCTTGAATTGTTCAGGTGCCTGTTCAGAAAACTGTGTTGGGTTCTGATTAAGCTGTTTTTTTATCCCAACCGGTGCTCTTCCGCCGGTTGGCATTACTATCGATATAACGAATGTAACGGAACAGATTGCAGCTCCAAGAATTGCAAATTGAAGATAACTCTTAAGCATGACAACCACCAAAAAACCACATCAACGTAAAAACCAGCGAGCATAAAGATTTGCTCTATAACCTAATTGTATCATAAATCGGAAAGCTTAAGCTTGCCTCAAAGTCAAATTTTTCTTTTATTGCTAACTATTCTAAAATAATTGCTTTTTTACTGCTAGTCTTCAGCAATGGCCACCTGCTTTAAGGGCAGTGAGAAAGTGAAACGGGTATACTCGCCCTTAACTGATTCGACCGAAATTTTTCCATAGTGAAGCTCAATAATTCTTTGCACTACGGCAAGACCTATTCCAATACCCCCATCTGCTTCCTTTGAGGCGCTGCCTCGGCGAAACATACAGAATATATCCTTAAGATCGCTTTCCTCGATCCCTACGCCATTGTCTTCCACAAAAATTTCACAGAAAGGCGCCAGTCCTGTTTCAAAGTAGCGCTTTACACCGACTTTTATTATTTTTTTGTCACGATCGTTATATTTAATTGCATTATTTAAAAGGTTTATAAACACTCTACTAAGAAGCATGCGATTCCCCCACACGTGCGGGAGATCATCGATCGCTAACTCTATATCATCATTTGCATCAAAATTGAGATCGTTTCCAATATTTTCCAAGAGATCTGAAAGCGCTACTTCTTCCATCTGAGCAGCTTCCTTTCCTATTCTTGCGAATTCATACATTGCCTGCACAATTTCTGTCAGTCTCTGTGAAGAGTCAAAGGCTCGACTCAGTATTTCCCGGAAGCGGGAGTCGAGCTGTCCCCCATACATATCCTTTAAGTATTCAAGTTTCATACAAATTCCGCCCAGCGGCCCACGGATATCATGGGCGACCGTTGCACTGAACTCATCAAGCCGGCGGGTGCGCTCTTCTAAGAGCTTATTGGCTTCAGTCAAGCGCGTTCTGGCCTCAAGGTTTGCTTCTATTGCTTTCCTGAGGTTTAAAAGATGTTTGACCGCAACAGTTAACTCAGACTGCCAGCAATCATTTTTGATAATGCAGCGATGAGCTCCAAATTTGTACAGGTCATTTACGGCTGCATGCTGCTCTTGATCCAGGGCCACTATCACAAAAGGGCGCTCCTCCAGAGTTCTCATTTCAAAAATTAAATGCACCGGGTTCTCCAGACTCCATGGATGATCCAGGATGACTATATCGAATGAATCTTGATGTAATTTGTTACGCAGATCGTCAAGCGATACAACTCTGGTTGCATTAACTTCCGGCAAAGTGTTTTCAAGATTTTCGAGAACGTCTCTTACAGCATCTTCACCGGGGTTAAAAAAAAGCACTCTTCGGGGTGTGCCATGTGCCGGATAGTATCGGCTATCGCTATCCATGCGCGCCCCCTGCTTAAATAGCGTTTCGCAGGTAGTTCTTAAGCCGAATTAGGGCACGTGATCGGATTTGCGAGGCCCGCGATTCGGTTACCCCCAGTATTTCACCGATCTCTTTTAAATTAAGCTCTTCGTAGAAATAAAGACTGATAACCAGTCTTTCTTTTTCAGGCAACCGGTCAAGTGCGCGTGCAATCAGATTGACTTTCTCACTGCCCAAGAGTTTATTAAGCGGGTCCTGTGATTTACTGGCCAGCCACTCGTCGGCTTGAAAACGTTCTTCACCGTGACCAAAGCCGAGCTCCTCAAAGCTGAGCATTACAATACTCCCTACTTCACCCAGAAGTTTTTGCAGCTCAGCAGTAGTAATGCCAAGTTCATCCGCTACTTCCTGTTCGGTGGCAGCTCGCCCCAGTTTTTGCTCAATCCGTTGATAAGCCTCTTCAATTTTATGTGATTTATAACGCAAAGAACGTGGCAACCAGTCCTGCGATCTGAAGCTATCAAGTATTGCCCCTCTAATTCTGAACTGCGCGTAGGTTGAAAAATTGGTTTCATGCTTTGGATCATACTTTTCAAGTGCATCAACCAGACCGATGATGCCTGAGTTGAGCATTTCTTTTACGTCTACCTCTTTTGGCAAACGCCCCGAAAGACGGTGTACTACTTTTTTGACCAGAGGAAGATAGCTTTTTATTAACTCTTCTTTCTCGAAGTCATCAATTTTTTTATATGCTTCAACTCCCTTGCTTTTAGGCTTTGCCACTGTTCATCTCCTCATAAGTAGCAAGGATACGAAGAAGAATCCTGCCAATAATTCCTATTATTAAGATAACTATTGTAGAACGAATAATTATGGTGAAAACACTAGCTTGTGCCTGCAGACCTGAAATAACTACCACTAGAAATGCAAGCAGTGATACTCCTGCGAATAACTTGTGAATGTGCGCGTAATTTTTGCGCACCTTAATATTCTTTTTAGCCGCCATATGTACCTACCTCCAGCAGCTGTTTAAAGAAAAACTGCATACCACCTTTAATGCGATACTGATGAAACTGACTGTCAATTTCCCTGGCAAGCTCGCTAATGGCAAGGGCTGCCGGGCTGCTTGGATAAAGCAGATTAAGAGCTTGTTGCTGCTGCACAGAGCGGGGCAGAGCTGGATCGCTGGGGATACATCCAAGCAATCTCGTCTCTACGTTCAGATATTGTGAAACTGCCGATGCCAGCTTTTGAAAAGCTCTTTTGCCCTGTGCCTCTGAGGGAGTATTATTAACTACCACAGAGAACTCTTTTTCGCCGTAGTCACGTGACAGGACTTTTATAACTGCGTAAGTATCTGTAAGAGAAGTAGGCTCTGGATTTATTATACAAACAATTTCTCCGGAAGAGCTGTTAAAATACATAACTTCCGGATCTATCCCGGCGCGGGTATCGATTAAAAGATAGTCATAGCGGTAAGCGACTTCTTCGATTGCATCAACTAGAAGTAATTTCTCTTCAGTACTCAGATTACAGATACTCTTTACACCGCTGGCAGCCGGAATGAGTGAGATGCCATTAGGTCCATCTATTATAATCTGATCGAGAGTTTTATTACCTGCAAAGAGCTCCTGCAGGGTATAACGGGGCTTTAAACCAAGAATGATATCGACATTTGCCAGCCCAAGATCGGCATCAAGAATAAGAACGCTTTTCCCCAGGTCTGCTAGAGCTACCGCCAGGTTGGCGACCACGCTGGTTTTGCCGGTACCGCCTTTTCCTCCGGTAAAACTTATTACGCGTGTAAGACTTTTCACCTGCAATTTCCTGTCAGATAACCTTGTTTTAGTGAACCGCGCAGACTCTGCAGCCTGCTTCTTTTTAGATTCGTTCATTTGCTCCCCTGACTCATAAAATATTGTGTTTAATACGATAAAATTTCCTTTAAATTTCAAAACGTTATTTTGTCCTAATGAATTTTACGGCAAAACATGACAGCCAAATCCTCTGCACAGGCTTCTCTTAAGCCCGAAGTTCTTGATGGTGAAGCGCTGTAAAATGCAATGCTTTTTCCGAAATAACGGGCAACATTAAGCATTGCAGCAGGCGAAAATACCCGGTCCAGCTTAGTTAACACCATTCTGCTGTAGCCAAAGCCCAGATAATCAAAGGCATAATCAGACAATTCCACACCTTCTCCGGGGATTACCAGTAAAGGTTCAAGAGCCTCTTGACTGGTCAAAGCATGCTGAATTTTTCTAAAATCGCGTTTATTGACTCTGGCAATTCCGGGCGTATCGATGATTACGATATTACAGTCAGAGAGAGTATTTATAGCTTTTTTAAGTGTATAAGGAGACAGCTCCTCTTCAGAGAGTGAGATTGTTGGCAGATCATATGCGGCCCCAAGATCCTCCAGTGCCGATAGCTCTTCATCTACTGCCAGAATGGAAATAAGACCCGGCCTGAGTCCATAAAATTCTTTTAAATACGCTGCAAACTTCGATGCTGCCGTGGATTTCCCGGCTCCTTTAGGACCAATAAAAGCAATTGTACGGATGTCTTCATCAATCTCTGAGTCAAAACGTACTTGATCCCTGAGTCCGTAGGTCATTAGCTGCTCTAAATCATCAGCAATCAGCTCCAGCGATGGTTGTTCTAAAATACCCTCAATAATCTCCGGTGAGAGGCCTGTATTAATTAACTGTTCAACAAGCCGTCCGCGATCGAACGATTGGGCGGCACCAGGAGTAAGGCCAAGCGAATCTATTTCACCCGTGCCGGTAACACTAATCTGGGTCTCAAGCAAAATTTCCCGTAAGAGAAGACCCCTGGGATCGCAGTGCTGGTTAATGTCAACTGTAACCTCAATGATATTATCTGCCTGTTCACGCATTGAAAGAATCAGTGCGCTATCTCCGTGATCATCACGAATCTTATTTAAAACTGCATCTATCTGCTGGCCACGATAAACTGTCTTACTCATCTAACGATACAACCCCCATTGATTTAACTTTTGTATTTGGTGCTATTTCCTGGTGACTTATGACTGCGTAACCAGGAACAAAACGATTTACGAAATTAAAGAGAGCAGCCCGGATATGGCTGGGAGCAAGCAGAACAGGAGTTAATCCGGCTTCAATGAACTTTTCCGCATTTTTGTTGAGCCGATTAATAAGCTGTTGCGCCAACCCCGGTTCGAGTGCAAGCTGTGAGCCTTCGTCACTTTGCTGTACTGAATCAACCAACAAGCGTTCCAGCCTGGGATTCAAACTGGAGAGGGCCAAAATACCTTCAGGTGTTACATACTTGGCCGTTATAGTTCGTGACAGACGTTTGCGGACAAATTCAGCCAGCCGCTCAGGATGTTTAACAGTCGGTGCCCAGTCAGCTAAAGTTTCCAGAATAGTTTTTAGATCTCTAATGCTGACTTCTTCACGTAGCAGGTGACACAGCACTTGCTGGACCTGTCCGAGCGTTAAAAGATTGGGTATAAGCTCCTCAACAACTTTAGGTGCATCTGCAGCAACAGTATCAATTAAGTGTTGAACTTCCTGGCGTCCCAGCAGCTCATGCATGTTTTTACGGATAAGCTCCGTAAGGTGTGTGGTAATCACAGTTGAAGGATCTACTACTGTATATCCCGCAAACTGGGCGCGCTCTTTATCAGACTCTTTAATCCAGAGAGCATCAAGGCCAAAGGCAGGCTCTTTTGTGGGAGTGCCTTCAATCGGTGAGGATACATTGCCGGGATCCATGGCCAGCAGGTGATGAGATTTAAGCTCCCCTTCCCCGATGGGTGCGCCCTTCAGCAGCACTCTGTACTGACTGGGCTTAATTCTTACGTTGTCGCGTATATGTATAGGCGGCACGATAAACCCGTAATCCATGGCGAACTGCCGCCTGAGAGATCTTATTCTCTCAACCAGATCGCCACCCTCGACCAGAGCGACTATTTCATAGCCAACCTCTAACTCCAGGGTATCAACACCGAGAAGACCCGTTACTTCCTCAGTACTGCCAGGTTTAGGCTTATCGCTCTCTTCTTCTGTTGTTTCAGCAAGCTTAAGCTCACTTTCCCTGCGCTTGACCACCCGTGTTTTTAGAAAAGCAATAATACCGGTCACAGTTGAAAGAATAAAAAACGGGACTATAGGAAGTCCGGGGACCAGCCCCAGTCCAAGACATACTGCGGAAGTAAGATAGAGCGGCTTGGTTGAGCGGGAGAGCTGGCCCAATACTTCCGTGCCCAGGTCGTCACCTGAGGCAGCTCGTGCCACGATTAAGCCGGCTGAGGTGGATACAATAATCGAAGGAATCTGGCTTACAAGCCCATCACCAATTGTAAGCAGCGTATAGGTCTGAGCTGCATCCATCCAGTTCATGCCCTTCTGAACCAGGCCTACAAAGAGTCCACCGCCGATATTAATGCCGGTAATAAACAGGCCGGCTATAGCATCTCCACTTACAAACTTGGCAGCACCATCCATAGCACCATAGAACTCAGCTTCCTGGCTGAGCTCTTTTCGGCGCTGTTTGGCTTCTTCCTCGCCGATAAGACCGGTATTAAGATCGGAATCTATCGCCATCTGTTTACCGGGCATGGCATCCAGGGTAAAGCGTGCGGCCACCTCGGCGATACGGCCCGAACCCTTGGTAATTACTTTAAGATTAACAATACTGATGGCTATAAAGATTACGATACCAACTGCGTAATTTCCTCCAACCACAAATTGTCCAAAGGCCTGAATAACTTTACCGGCTGCATCAAGACCCTGATCGCCATTCAGTAAAATTAGCCTGGTTGAAGCAACGTTCATGCCCAGCCGAAACATTGTGGTTACAAGTAAAAGCGCCGGAAAACTGGAGAAATGAATTGCCTTGTCCATGTATATGGAAACAAATAAAACTACAAAACTCACGGTTATATTCAGTGCTATACAAACATCCAAGACTGGTGTTGGCAGAGGAATCATTAAGATAGTCAGAATGCCTACCAGAGCCAGCGGCATTGCCAGGTGATTCCAGAGCGGTTTTTTCATTTCAGCCATAAGCTACTTTAACCTCCAGTCCGTGCATAAGCGTATGGATTTTTCAATTTGTATACATATGCCAGCACTTCAGCCACTGCCTTAAACAGATCGTACGGAATTTCAGAGCCAACCTCAGTTGAGGCGTAAAGTGCCCGTGCCAGCAGTTTACGCTCAAGAACAGGCACTCCGTGTTCTTTGGCAATTTCGCGAATACGCTTTGCAAGAAACCCTTTGCCTTTGGCAACTACCTGAGGAGCACTCATAGTTTCGCGATCGTACTTGAGCGCTACGGCATAATGGGTCGGGTTTGTAATAACCACGTCTGCCTGTGGTACACTCGATTGAATCCTCTGCATAATGCGCTGCAGTCCCTTGGCGATGATTTTACGCTTGGTTGTTTCATCACCTTCTACTGCCTTACGCTCGTCTTTGACCTCTTCTTTAGTCATTTTATTCTGGCGCAACCACTGGTACTTGCTCCAAAAGTAATCGAAAATTGCCAGGGCTATCAAAATATACATGATTCGCCAGAAAAGCTTACTGATAGCCATACCAGTAAAGGCCATCACCTCGTTCACTGTTGTATGCATAAGCATAACCATTGCAGGTGCAAATGATTTGAGTCCGAAGTAACCGATTGGCAAAATGAGAGCCAACTTCAAGATAGCTTTAAGAGTTTGGACCACCTGATTAAGTGAAAAGATCTTTTTAACTCCCTGAATAGGATTCAGCATATCAAAGCGAAACTTAAAGAGCTTTTCTCGTACATTCCATTTGGTTTGCAGCATAATTGATAGAATTGCTACCACAGCCACGACCAGCATAATTGCAAGCAGATCTGGAGCAAGAATCCTAATAAGTCCGATCATTCCGTCATAAAGAAGCTGGGGGGTAAATTGGTCTATAGTAGCGATCATTTTGAATGATCGAATTAAAATGAATTCTATGTCAGTAACCAGCCAGTCCCATGTAGCAAACAGCATAAGAAAACCTGCCAGAAGTGTTGCTACCTGCGTTACTTCATTTGAACTGTGGAGCTGACCCTCTTTACGGAGCATACTCATGCGCCGCTCGGTCGGCATTTCAGTTCGTTCTTCAGGGGTTGAGTGTTCAGACATATTAGCCTTTCAAAACTGAATCAGGGGTTGCGTAACGCTGTTTGCCTATAGCCACTGTCAGGCGCACAGAACCCTGCCATATATGAAGCAAAAGCTATGCCTGCCAGCGAGCTGCCGATAACTTTCTAATTGTTTGAAAATACTAATATTATCCTCGACTATAATTAATATTGAGTCGTAGCTCAGACAGCCAACGTCAAGTTGCTGACAGTTGTTTATCAGGGTGAGGCAGTTGGTATCACATCTCCCAGAACAGTAAGGATACTGTCATCAATGGAACTGAATTGATGTGATGCAAATACCATAAGCTCAGGTAGCGAGAGAGTTGTAAGTACCAGACCGATGCCTATTGTTAGCGGAAAACTGACTATAAAAATGTTAACTGTAGGAACAGCTTTTGAAATTAAACCCATAACGAATTGAGTTAAAAGTAGTGCTACAATTACCGGTGCTGAAATCATCACTCCAGCAGTGAAAATATCAGCGCTTTTTTCTACAAGTAGTTGAAGAGAATTGTTCCCTATCGCAAACGAGCCCGGGACTATATCACCTCCTAAGCCGCTTACAGCATAAATGAGCGCATAATGACCTCCGGAGAGAAGAAAAAGTAAAATTGTAAGATCCCCCATGACTCGCGAAAGAGTAGATACATTGACCCCCAAGTTGGGATCGACCAATTGGGCTGCTCCAAGTCCCATAGTAGTGCTGGTAAGCTGTCCGGCAGTTTGTACGCCAGCTATAACCATAAGTGGTATTGTGCCAATGATCATCCCGAGTGAAAATTCTGAAAACATCATTCCCAGCAGAGTAAACCAGCTATCGGGAAATTCAGCGTATGTTCCAGTCTGCACAGAAGCGAACGCCAGCACCAGTATAGCTGCGCTCCTTATTCGAAGCCCCTGCTGCCCCATACCTATACCAGGCATCATAATCATCAGTCCGGTTGTTCTCAGAACCAAAAGAAAAAAAGTATAAAGAGCATCCAAGTTATTAAGGATAATCTGAGGTGTTGCCAGGATCTTATCCATTTTAACTTTTGCTCCGGATTATTATGGCGAAAGTGTAGGAATCTGCGAATACACCCAGGAGGTAAATCCGGCTATGCGCATAAGCATAAAGTGTCCGAATAAAATCAGCGCTACCACAACAGCTGCAATTTTCGGAATAAATGCAAGAGCAGCATCATTAATCTGAGTAGCTGCCTGAAAAATACTGATGGCAAGACCGGCAAGCAGACCTAGTACCAGCACGGGTGCTGAAACTAGCACAGCAGTTTCTATTCCCATACGACCTAGTCTTAAATATGTATCTATGTCCATAAAACGCCCCTTTAATAGCGCAATTATTCCAGCAGGACTTTTAGTCAGACCTGATATGTCTGCACTAGAGATGACACAATCAGGTGCCAGCCATCGACGATCACAAATAACATAAGCTTAAGCGGTAATGAAATTACCACTGGTGGCAACGTAATCATACTCATTGATGTAAGAACCGAAGAAACTACCATGTCCAGCACAAGAAATGGCAGTGCAATTAAAAATCCAATCTGAAAAGCCATATTAAGTTCACTCAGGACAAAGGCAGGCACTGCTACATACATGGGTACATCCTGAGGTTCGTCAGGGATTTCGGTTTTTGTTATCTCAAGAAAAAGTTCCAGATCCTTCTCACGTGCATGCCGCACTAGAAATTCTTTCAGCGGGGCAAAAGTTTTCTTAATTGCCTCACCTTCATCCATCTGGCCATCAATAAAGGGGCGTGCCCCTTCTGTATACATCTTTGAAAAAATCGGGTTCATAATCGCGAATGTAAGAAACAGTGAGAGGCCGGTTATTACCATATTCGGAGGCATCTGCTGCGTGCCGAGGGCAGTACGGGTCATACCGAGAACAACTGCAATTCGTGTAAAGCACGTCATTGTAAGCACCATGGCCGGTGCAAATGAAACGATTGAGATAAGAAAGATAAGTTTAAGCGTAGCTGACATACCGCCGTCAGAGACCAGCTGGCTGCCACCTATTGATATAGAGAGATCGGGTAGGGCTGCTTCTTCAGCCAGCGCAACGCCAGTCAGGCCGAAAGTAAGCAGCAGCAGAATAAAAATCAGGCTGAGAGTTTTACATCTTCCTTGCATATTAACTCCAGTGTTTCAGAGATATCCCTTTCTCTCGGGTTTGAATCAATTCTGCAGATAGAAACGGGCTCCGGCCCCACTGCTATAAGTACTTCTCTGCTGCGTACCTCAGCAAGAAGCAGAGATGTTTTGGCTGTTAACTGCTTTTTCTCGATTATGTGAATCTCAGAGCCTTGCAGACTTGTTCCTGATTTATTTAAACGTTTAAATAAATAAACTCCAATAAGTAAGAGCCCGATACAAAACCCTAAACCACGGAACATTTTAAATGCTGAGCTGCGTAGTTCAGAGTCTGATTTTGGTGACCACTCTTTAAGCTTTAATGTAGAGGTTGCTGTGTTTCGACTGCGGGTTACGTGTTCTTTAAGAGCCGCTACTGCAGCGGTATCAGCTAATTTACCCTGGTTCTCCTGCGCCAGCAGAAACTTTGGCAAAAACGCAAGTGAGAACACAATCAGCAAGCTTAATAATAGCTTATACTTCATCCCAGACTCTCTACCCTGTCCTGCTTTGAAATAATCTCCGTTAGGCGCACGCCAAATTTTTCATTAACTATTACTGCTTCGCCCTTGCCGACTTTACGCCCGTTGATATAAACATCGAGCGGTTCGCCTGCCATTTTTTCCAGCTCAACGACTGAGCCCTGGCCAAGCTGCAATAGATCCTGAATGGTCATACGGGCGCGACCTACCTCAACTGTCACCTGCAGGCCCACCTCCATGATGAAATCAAAGGTGCGTGAGCCCTGTTTGGGCGCGGCAGCAGCTTCACTAGCAGCATCAGCAACTTCTTCTGCCGCACTGGCAACCTGTTCCAGACCTTCCTTTACCTCTTCACTGCCTTCCGCTCCAGCTTCCGGCGTTTCACTATTCTCCTGAACTTCTTCATCCGCCATTTTTCAAAAGCTCCTCTCTGTTTCGGTAGTCAATTAAATCGCGTTCCGGAATAGCTCTGGTAATTCGCGCTGCCCGGTTGCCGCGGTAACTTCCTACATATCCATAAAACTTTGGCTGTCCTTCAACCATAATCATGGCCTCATCTGATGGGTTGTTATCAAGTGTAATAACATCGCCAACATTAAGGTTAAGAAAATCCTTGGTCCCGATTTTGCCGGTTGCAAGCTGTACACTTATAGTTGTCATGGTTTGCTCAACATTAATACGCATTCGTTTTGCAACACCGGTATCGTGTTCAAGGCGGGTGCTCTGAAATCCGGTGGCCAGTTTGCTTCTTAGCGGCTCAATAGTTGAATACGGTGTGCAGAGCGTTAAAGTAGTACTCTCCTGCTCCAGTTCAACTTCAATTGTGACGATAATTACAACATCTGTTGGTGGAACAATTGCTATAGCCAGCGGATTAAATTCCGAGCGAACATATACAAAATCAACCGGATGAATTGGCGACCAGGCGTCTTTTAAAACATCCAGAGCCATCATTACAACTTTACCAACCAGCCGGTTTTCAATCGGAGTGTACTCACGACCTTCAATCTTGACCCTGCCCTGGCCACTGCCGCCAAAAAGTCCGTCTACAATCCCAAACACCAGCGGCGATGATACTACCATCAGCGCGTACCCTGGAAGTGGAGGCATTCTGAAAATATGCAGCGACGAAGGCAGCGGGAGTTTTTTCATAAACAGGCCAAATTTAATCATTTCAATTCCACCCACGTTAGCAAAGCAGGTGCGTCCCAAAAATTTGGCCAGACTGGTTCTAAACTGACGTGCAAAGCGGTCATGGATCAGCTCCATGGTTGGCATACGCCCGCGGATGATTCGCTCCTGGTTGGCGAGATCGAACTTCTTGGCTTTAGGGGCGTTGCCGTCCTGGGTATCAACCCCATCCTGTTCGACGTCACTGTCAGAGAGTCCCCTTAAGAGCGAATTTATTTCATCCTGAGTTAAAACCTGATTCATTAATTACCTCACAACAAACTGAGTAAAATACACCCGTTTAACTTCCTGTTTCTTCAAAATTTCGTTAACAACGTCCTTAATATCTTCTTTAAGAGTCTCTTTGCCTTTAGCGGTCAGAACATCCTTCTCAGTCCTGGTAGTAAGCAGTTTAATAAGTGCGTCCTTAATCGGTACAAGCCGGCTGTAAAAACGCTTGGGTATGGTGCGCTTTTCAAACTCAAGCTGAATCTGGCAGCGGATGTAACGTCCACCTGAGAGGTTTACTACCAGAGTTTCCATCGGAAAGATTGCACCGAGAGGCTCTTCGTTTTCGTCGTACTCGTCTTCGTCATCATAGCCTTCAACCAGTACCTCGGGTGCGTGTTTGGCAGCGTCTTTATCAGCTTCACCATCTTCACTTGAGCCTTTTGAAAGAGCAAAATATGCAAGTGGAATGCCGGCTGCCAGAATCAGCACAACAACCACAATGACGATTATCATCGTCTTTTTACTTTTTTTTGCCTGACCTTCACCCTCTTGTGGTGTTTCCTGGTCCTTGTCCTCTTCAGGCATCCTTTCTCTCTCTAATTCCGAGTCTTATAACAGCTACCAGCCCATCAGTATCTGATCTAGATTCTGAAAGCGTCTGGCAATCTCTTCCTACTGCCCTTAAGTAGATGCGTCGGGCATCTACCCCTGCGTCAACTAATTGACTCCTTAAATCAAGCAACCTGCCGGCGGAAACAAACCAGGCAGCTGCGTCCCGCTCTCCGTTATTAGCCCTGCAGGCTTCAACAACAGCCTGCTCAGTTAAATAAGCAGCTGTTACCACTTTCTTTTTAAGATGCTTCCGAGCTTTTTTAAGAAGCACCCCGCTTTGGCTCTCAAAATCAGTCTCTTTAAACACGATTCGGACTTCGCCATCCGGGGAGTCTCTATCAGTAAGGTGTGCAATTGTAATGCCAGTCTGCCCGGGGCGTTGTAAGAACTCTTTTCTTACCGGGTTTTTAAAGTTTTTATGGGCACTTGCGTAATTATTACTGGTTATGCGAGGTGAGCCGAAATTTCCAAACGATATTATAGAAAGGAAGAAAACCAGCAGCAGCGTCAAAAGATCGCCAAAGGTTACCAGCCAGCGCTGAGTGTCAGAAATGTTATTTTTTCTGCTCTGTAACAGTTTACTGTTCTTCATAGTTTTCATAATAAAAAGCCACTCTGGCCTGGGGTAAGTTTCTCTCTTCTGTCGCCAGGATATTGAGTGCACTGGCTGGAACTTTCGCCTTTACCAGCATACGGTAGAGCGTAATACTTCTTGCAAGTGAAAGCTCGATACCACCTGATTCAGGCGGACTTGATATGATAATTGTGGCTGAAAGATCATGATTTAAAAGCACTTCAGTAATTGCGCCTGCTTCAGCATGATTAAGTCTGCTTTCTTTTTCAGGAAAAAGGTCATTGTACTCGACCGTACCTATTGGAACTTCAACTTTCTGCTTATTGCCGCCATTTTTTGCTGTGGGTTTAATGTTTGCGCCGATTTTCTCTCCTGCAAAGGCTCCGATTACAAAAGTTAAGATAATCAATATCAGTGATGTATACTGAAGTGAAAACGGGCCGGATAAAACTGCTGTATTTGAAGATTGCGGCTGCATCCTGTTAGTTGTTAAATGAGTTAAGCGGCATAAAGCTTTGCAGGCGCTGTTCCAGCACAATCGGATTTTCCTGCTGTCCGAGGCTTATTGCACCCTCAACACTTATGGCCTTAACCAGCGCCTCTGCCTGCAGGCGGTTTCTCAGTTTTCCTGCTACCGGCAGAAAAAACAGGTTTGCCAGAAGAGCCCCGTATAATGTTGTAACAAGTGCTACAGCCATTGCCGGACCAACAGTTTGCGGATTATCAAGTGCCCCCAGCATCTGAATAAGGCCTATCAGCGTTCCGATAAGACCCATGGCCGGGGCGTATTGCCCCATAGTTTCAAAGACCTGGACGGCCCTTTCGCCGCGGTCCCTGGCCGTGGCCATTTCAGTTTCAAGGATTCTTCTTACTTCTTCCGGCTTTTGTCCGTCTACAGTAAGTTCAAGTGCCATTCTTAAAAAAGGATCGCCGGTAGTTCGCGCTTCTCTTTCCAGCACCAAAAGGCCGTTTTGTCTTACCAGGTGGGCCATTCGTACCAGTGAATCAATTCGCTCAATCGATTGCGGCTCTTCGGATCGCATAACGTTTTTAAAAGCATTCCAGGCAGAGCGCAGATCGTAGGAGGAGAAGTGAATCATGGTTGCACCCAGGGTTCCTCCCAATACTATCAACATACTGGCCGGATTAAGGAAATTCAGCCACTGTCCGCCAATCAGCACGCCAAAGGCAATTAAGCCGAAAGCCAGTGCTGCCCCACCGAGGACATTGCGGTCAAGCGCTTCGCTTGCCGGAAGGATACTGAAATTTTTTGTACTGCTTCGCAGTATTGATGTTTTGAACATAAGGCATATTCCTCCAGAGACCTTACTGAGCAATCCGTATGCCAGAGTGCACTGATGTAATATCAGTTGGTTAGTTGTGAAAAGGGCGGTAAGAGTGACAGATAATTGACGCTCTTAATACTCCCGGCGCAAGAGAGTTATTCGCCAGGGTTCAGGCTGCACCTGCAAAGGAAAGCTGCGCTTGTAGGGCGTATGCGTCCACGGCGACGTTGCCGTCGACGTAAAACCGTATACGTAGACGGCTACGTCTACGAATTTTGTTTTTTATACCGGTTGCTGACTGCGGGATGCCGAGAGCAGATAGCGGGGAAACAGTAATCAGAAAATCAGCCCCCAGCAATCTGCAACCGGCCATCCGCTTTCAGCTCCTGCTTTGCGGCTTTACCGCTTACTTAATTTCAGACTTTTTACCGGAGTCGTACAGCCGGTTTACCGGCTGTATTCACCCCTGCTTGCCAATCTTCTATCATACAGGTAATTTCTAAGCGGAAAGTATTGTCGGTTATTAAGATGCATCATCCTTATTTACATACGTTAGATCCCTTTGCCATTCAGTTTGGCGATCATTTCGGCATCCGCTGGTACGGTTTGGCTTATCTGGCCGGATTCTTTTTTAGTTATCTGATTATTCACTATCTGATTAAAAAGGGCCGCTCTGAACTCTCTCCAAAGCTTGTCAGTGATTTTGTTTTTACTGCAGCGCTTGGCACAATTATTGGCGGGCGTCTTGGATACTGTATCTTTTACAGCCCTGATCTCTTTTTTGAATTTACAAAATCCCCACCATTCTGGGGGGTTCTGGCAATTAACCGTGGTGGTATGGCCAGTCACGGCGGAATTATCGGTGTTGTGCTGGCCTGTCTCTACTTTGGAAAGCGTCATTCGGTAAACGGCCTGCACTTAATTGATTTATCTACGCTTGGTGCAGCGCTTGGAATCTTTTGTGGGCGCATAGCCAATTTTATAAACGGCGAGCTGGTCGGCAGACCCTGTCGTGAGGATTTTATCTTTGCAGTAAAATTTCCGCAGGACATTCTGGCCTGGCCTGAAGTGGCCTATGCAAAATTGTATTCACTAACACCTGTTGTTGAAAAAATCGGCGTTAAGGCTGAGGCCTGGAAAACTATCTTAAGTAAAGCACCCTACTCCGCTGCTGCTGCCACTAAGCTGCGGGAAACTCTGCAATCAGTATTGGATGCAATTCAGTCGGGGAATCTGGCTGTACAGCAGGCGATAGAGCCCTTACTTACGCCGCGCCATCCATCGCAGCTCTATGCAGCTTTATTGGAAGGGCTTTTGGTGTTTTTGCTTTTGGTTTTTATCTGGCGAAAGCCCAGAAAGCCCGGAGTAATTACCGCCTGCTTTTTTATCTTTTATTCAATCGTTAGAATTTTTGATGAGCAGTTCCGCATGCCTGATATCGGCATCGGCTTTCAGCTGTGGGGCCTAACCCGCGGACAGTGGTTAAGCGTGGGGCTGTTGGCGTTTGGCTTCGTTTTTTTGTGGTATGTATTAAATAAAAAAACCTCCGGCAACTCTCATCAAGAGTAACCGGTGTATTTACCACACCTGCAAGACTACCCCGTTACTAGCTTACACCCGGCTTGCGCCGGGCGTACTCATACCCCCTTAACCCAATTAACTCCTTAAAATCCAAAATGTTAGCTTTTTGCACAGACGCTATACTGTCTGCTGACAACCGCGGTTTATGACGAAAATTCCTAAAGCAGCCTACGAAAATTGCCGATCTCATTAGAGTACAGGCGTTTTTGTTGCACAGCGAGGTAAATATGCCCCATTCAAGCACAGCCGGTCAGCAGGCTGCTGGCGGACTATATAACCGCAACCTGATGCGGGCCTGCAAAAAAGTTAAAAGCGCATGGTTTCCCGCCAATCCTGAACTGCTTACGCGTGTGGTAAGCGGTTTGCACGAGGGAGTTTACGATCTTGATATCGACTTTTTAATCGATGAATTAAAAACTG
Source organism: Candidatus Dadabacteria bacterium (assembly GCA_003696425.1). Classification (GTDB taxonomy): domain Bacteria; phylum Bdellovibrionota_C; class UBA2361; order UBA2361; family J046; genus J046. The sequence continues at coordinate 17,351 of RFHI01000127.1, forward strand.
ACTGCGCCCTGTTCTTGTACTGCCTGAAAGAGCTACTGCAGCTTATAGAAGAGCGGCGCTTAAGAGTTGCTCCATTTGGCACACCGGTTGAGCTTTTTAGAAGCGCCGGAACGGAAGCTTTCCGGGAAATCTTACCGAAAAAAGCAACGGCCATATCAAGCTACTCTTTTCAGGACGGAACACGCCTGCAACTACTCAGGCTGCAGCAATCAATGATTAGTGCAAGTACTGCGGAAGTATTAGCTGAACATTCGTTGCTCGACCCCGATTTAAGCTATTCGGCAGCCCTTTTAAGGCAGCTCGGACTTACACTTATCGCCTGGAATTACCCTTCCCTTTTTGAACGCACGCTGGAGAGCCTGACCGAGAAACGCAGTCTTGACAGTGAACTTACCCGCCAGCTCGGATTTTCACCGGTACTTCTGGCTGTAACAATAGCGCGTGAGTGGGGGCTATCAGCTGAGCTGTGCGCTGCTATGGGCGATAGAGAGGCTACCGAAGAATTTCGCGGCCAGCAGGCAAGAGAGATCTCTGAAACCGCAGAGCATCTGGCTAAAATCTGCGAAATTGGTGAAGCCCTTGCCAGAGCCAGCAATCCTGAACACTACCCCTCTGCGCGTGAAGACTGGAAAACTGCAAAAGAAGAGATTGAACAGATAGCAGGTGAAACAGGTATTAAAAAGATTAGAGAAAAGCTAAAAGTTCACTGCGAGAATTATATTTCTTCAGCACCGGACATATTCAGTAAGCTAAAAAACTTTGAGCCTGAAAGCCATCTAAACCGCCAGAAGAGCAGTATACTCTACCGCGACAACCGCTATGTGCATCTCTGTCCTGCTGACATTCAGGAGATGTTCAGAACGCTTTACAGTTCCATGACGCCGGACAAAATCAGGCGTGAAAATATTGCATATATTGCAAAAGAAATTATTCCGGCGCTCGGTTTCCGGCGCGGCTGTATCTATTTGCTCGATCCGGAAAATATAACGCTTGTACCGAGACTACAAATAGGAGAGAGCAGCTTAAAAGACTTCAGCACACTTGACGGCCGTATGACCGCATCGGCGAACAATCCGGTAATTGCAGCCTACCGCTGCAGAACTCCTATTATGGAAAATGGCGACCCTGAAAACCCCTTCAGTTTTTCATATATAGCCGGTGTGCTGGGGGAGATTCAAAAAAGTGGTGTAATTTACCTTGAGTTTCCGGCCGCCCTGGCAACTGACTCCAGACGTGATCAGCTCGCTTACTTTAAGGCTGCCAGTAAAGCTCTGCACGATGCGCTAAATCTGGATTGATTGTCCTGATTCCCTTTCCCGGGGGCTTTCAATTTTGGGGCAATTTTTATACTCTCATCAGCATGAAAACCCTATCCGAACTCACTTCCCTTATCACTGCCTTCCGCGATGAGCGCGACTGGAAGCAGTATCACACCGTAAAAGACATGCTGATTTCACTTATGATTGAAGCCAGTGAGCTGGCTGAACACTTCCAGTGGAAAAATGAAGATCAGATTAGAGAATATCTTGAAAGTAACCGCGAAAATATTTCACACGAGCTGGCTGATGTGCTCTACTGGGTGCTTCTGATTGCAAATGATCTCGACATTGACCTTGAAAATGCCTTCCTCGATAAAATGGAAATTAACCGCAATAAATATCCTGCTGATAAAGTCCGCGGCAAATCAGCAAAATATACTGAGTATTCTTAATATCTAACTGTATACCCCCCCGGCTCCCGCAGCGGCGGCCCCTGATACTCTTCAACCACCTGCGCTGCACCATGCGCACGCGCCTCTTTAGTCTCATAAATCCAGTCCTTAACCAGAAAAAACGCCATACAGCCAACTGAAAAGAATATGGCGTACCAGATCGCCTCTGTTGATGTAACACCTTTTTCCGATAAGATTTTCATAAACCTCTCCTTTCTGTTGTGCTGCCGGCCCTCCAAGATAGGCCGGCCAGACGCTTACCTCCTTAAAGGGTTTAAGCGCATGAAAATGATTTTTGCGCTATCAAACTTAACCCTTCTATCAAATGTTATTACCAAAGCGGCCATATAAGTGACATGCCGCTAAAAACCGGGAAAGGAGAGTATATGTGAATAAAGTCAAGAGATTATGTTAGATGATCTGCGACTCAGGCAGCCTTAAAAATCATCGTCAAAGCCGTCATCAAACTCATCTTCAAATTCATCAGATGAGTCATCCTTTAAAAGGCCCCGGCGGTACTGAAAATAAGCCGAACGGCTAAAAAGATAATAATCAAGCGAGCTTTTGCGGGCATCTTCTATGACACCCAAAAGCCTGGCGCGAATTGACGTAAACTCAAGCCCCTTGGCCCCAAATGATACCGCCAGCTCTTCACTGTTTTTAAGGCCGTACTCGCCCGTATAAAAGGCCGGATCGAGAAATGCGTCTGCCGCCCTGCCAAAGGCATCTCGAACACTGCTTGGCCCCAAAAAAGGTAAAACCAGGTACGGCCCCGAAGGTATGCCGTGATAGGCCAAAGCTACTGCAAAATCAGTTTTCTCCTGTTCAAGTCCCAGACAGCTGGCAATATCAGCAAGTCCTCCCAGACCAAGTGTTGAATTTACAAGAAACCTGCCGGTATGCCTGGCTGCGCGTTTAAACTTAAACTGCAGCAGATCACTTACAAGATAAGAGGGATACTTAATGTTCTCAAAAAAATTGCTAACGCCCCGCTTGACAGGCTCTGGAAAGATAAAATCATACCCCTGAGCTACAGGCTTCATCAGATAATGATCAAACTTTTCGTTGAATGAAAATACAGCCCGGTTAAATCCTTCCCAGGGATCAGATGGCTCCTGCTGGGCGTACAGCGTAAGCGGATATAAGACCAGATAACATACAAGCAGTAACTTTTTCATAAAAAACTTTCACAGCTTAAAAACACATTAAGCCAGCAACGATAACCCGGGCACTGCACAACTGCAAGCAATAAAAATCACAGGGCTAAATTGACCGATAAGATTTATTGGTTTATTTTGTTTACCTCCTGCCTGTTCCCGTAAAGCAGCTCATAGGCCTGTCGGTATTTACTTTTATCAGCTGGAACGACTTTAAGCCCTTCAACGGCAGCATAATCTCTTATGACTTCCATAATTTTTCTCTGGTCAGCTAAAAAGGCCTTGCGGGCGCTTACGAGACGGTTAAACTCTTCGGTCTCGCCGGTATTTTTAGCAGCAATTATGCGCTGATCAAGTACGTCAGAGACATTTCTTTCAAATTCAACTTCTATCTCTACAAGACTCCCAACCGGCGGCGCCAGCTTAACGCCTTTTACTCCCGTCTTACGGGCTCTGAGATAGCTTAGATAACTCTCAGCCGGATAAACCCTGGAATGGTCGAGACTGATGATATAGGCCTGCTCGGGATTCGGGCCGGAACCCCACTCACTTTTAATATTAAAATGCTGCCTGAAACGCTCAGTTACCAGTACCAGCGAAGGCCGGAACTTAAGCTCAGCCGATTCAGTAAAGGCCGGCACAAGATACTGCACAACTGAGCGGGCCGGGAGAATATTCAGCCCGCGGAAATTGCCGGCTTCAAAGTACGGCAGAAATTCATCCAGATCCCAGGGTGGCAGCGGAGGAAGATACCTGTCACTAAACGGCTTTGACTCTTTTCTAAACTCAAAGCGCGATTCCTCTACTTCACTAAAGCCGTTACCGAGATCCTTCCTGTTTACTTTGGCCTGATACTCAAGCCGGTAAGGCCAGTACTGCGGAAGATCGGGATTTTTAATGTGGCGTTTGTATGAACTGTAATCCTTATAGCGGTTTCTAAGTCTGTAGGAGACATCCCCGCGGTAGCTGAGCTGATCTGCGGTATCAAAGTAAATATCGCGGAATACAAATTCTTTTGCTTTTTTATCGAGATAATACTTGTTTCCGGTGTGTACAGGAGCCTGCCAGTTCGCGCTGTTGTCAAGCGATTTTAAAAGCGCTGAGTTTATCGTTCTGGCAATCTCTTTAAGGCTAAGGCCGGAGTTCTGAGGTACTCGAATGCTCCATTTAAACTCACGCTCTTTTCTCGCTGCTGTGCCGTAGGCTTTAGCCTCTAAAAGCTTTGAACTGTGAATACGGGGAAGCGTTATATTTCTAACCCGCTCTTTTCTGATATCAGAGTTTCTGACTCCAAGCGGATTATCAAAAATGCTCTTTAACACCACATTATTTAATGAGAGAACTGAATCATTTACGACAACACGAGTGTTACGGATTTGGCTATCTGAAATTTTAAGATTACTTCCGTTTATTACAAGACCACCATCAAAACGCATAAGCCCGATTCGATCGTCACTGCCACCATCCAGAATTAAATGACTAACTGAGCCGTCCTTTAAGTCCTGAACAGCAAACGTGCCCCAGTTCTTCCTGGGTTTCAGCGCTTTTATTACTACCGGCCTCTCTGCCGTCCCCTGAATCCTGAGGCTGCCGCCGCGCTTAAATATGGACACATGCGGGGCCAGCCTTACTGTTGTACCGGCTTTAATAACCAGATCGGTATATTCGTTAATGATCAGATCTTTTTTAAGATCTACACCTCCCTCTAAAATCTTTTGTTCCCGCCCGGCAAAACGTTCAGGCTGCCACCAGACAGAATTCTTTTTATGTACAGCTGAAATACTTAGCTTAGGATCGGCCTTTAACTTAAAAGAACCTCCGGTGACTGCATTAACCCCCTTAACAATAACTCTCCCCGGCTTCGCATCATCCGGCAGTTCTTCAATTTCATAAACATAGACAGCGGGCACAACTTCCGGATCGTAATCACGCTTATAGCGCCGCTTAGAAAAGAGATGATCGTTTATCTTAAAACGCACTCTTCCATCAGCTACCTCTGCCTTTATGAAACGTCGCTCAGGATCGGTTTTTACCAGAATATCACCGAGGCCGCGTCTTTTTAGCTTAATGGTTGTGCCCTGCTTCAGGCCTTTGGCCTTAAAGCTCAAGTGGTTGAGAATTATCCCGGCGGGAGATGAAACTTTTACCGCAAAATAATATTTGTTGCCGGATTTAAAAAACCTGTAACTTGCTTTTGTTTTTCTCAGTCGATCAAGGATACGGTTGTTACGTTTTTCTACTACAGCAGCCAGAGATTTTACTGCTTCTTCCCACTCGGGGTTTGAGATATGCCTTATACCGCGATCATTAGCATGCAGCTTTAAGGCAAAGGCATAAACATCTGAGCGCATATCGTTTGCCTTTGCGATTATCATGCGCCTTATGTTCTCTGATGCCAGCGGTCCATTAAGCGCCTGCCAGATAATTTTGTCCTTTTTTTCTCTTAATTCCGGTATGCCCAGCAGAGTTTTAAAGAGCTGGTTAGCCGCTATGTCGAATCCTTTGGTATCCTTCCAGAAATACGCAACTGTATCCCAGACAATCGGAGTAAATCGGCCGCTTACAGGATTAAAATAGAGCTTGCCATTATGGGTGTCATCAACATGTACAGAACCTACAATTTCAAGCAGCGCTGCATAACGCAGAAAAGAATCTATATCCAATATCCTTCCAAGCCTATAATACAAACGGTACGGATTTTTTTCATAACGAAGAACTCTTATAAGTTCCTGAATTTCAGTTCTATCAAGCTGGTATTCTGTAGGTGCTCTTACCTGCCAGGCATTAACGTCCTGATAAAGATGTCTGCGTTTCACACCGCCATAAATCTGATTTGAATCTATATCACCAACAAAAATCTTCCCGTAAGGCAGATTGCGTCTTCTAAGAAAATCCTGGTTGGGCTGCTCAAGCATGAGCCTGATACCATCAAAGCGGCGGTTAAGCCTGAAATGTACAATCTCTGCATCCGGCACAAGCAGCCCACCCAGCTCACGCGCCATGGCATAGCCCAGCCAATTTGACATCTGGTTATCCACTCGTGGAACTACCAGATTAAAATACTGCTGGCCACGGTAGTACTTCCCTTTTCTTAGCAGGATGCGCCATGATTTCTGCGGAAAGGCCCAGTGATTCATCGAGTCGCCTCTGAGGCGCGCTCTAACCTTAAAGTCCTTGTTCTTTATTCTAAACAGCGCCTTTTGATAAATATCGCCGCTTTCCGGGAGATGTTCAGTAAGTTTATCAAGACGTTTACCCTTGATATAAAGCTCAACAATTGGAAGCCGGGTGTGTTTAGGATCTTCCGGATAGGCCATCAGGGTAAGATAAATTGCCCGGAATGTTTTCTCAGCGCCGAGTTTTACCCTGGTAAAATATGACGCATCTTTGGCATGCCGCTCACGCGGTATACGTGCAAGATAATCAATGAACATAGCGGCCAGCGCTATAAAAATAACAGCAAGCGGTATCCAGATCCTGGCCTGCCTTTTAAGCCGTTTCCGGCGGGCAAATTTTAGCTCTTTAATATTAAAACCGGCTTGCTTTAAACTCTCTATTTTTGTTGTCATTTCAGTAGACTAAGTAAACTGCCAGAATCCACCTGACTGGCGCTTAAAATCATACCGGAAATATATATGCTGACCCGCGGAAAGACAAATGGCTTTAATAACTAGCTGCTCTGGTTATTGGAGCGGCAACCCTCCCAGTCGCTTCGCAGAATCCCCATGTAGGCTACATCCTCGTAGTTTTCCCACTTTTTTATATGCTGCCTGAGAGTGCCCTCATATTTCATACCTATTTTTTCCTGCACCCTTCCCGAGGCCGGGTTCCGTTTGTAATAACAGGCAAAAATCCGGTTCAGGCTGAGTTCCTTAAAGCCCCAGTCGACCAGCGCCCTTGCTGCTTCAGTGCAATATCCCCTGCCCCAGTACTCTTTGCCTATCCAGTAGCCAAGTTCAGCGCGGCTGTGAGTTTTATTAATTACCAGCCCGACAGTTCCTATAATTTCATCACTTTCTTTTAGAACCACAGCAAAATTTGCAAGCTCACCGGCTTCAAATCCCGGCCTGTGAGTCTTAATCCATTCCTCCGCTGCTCCTTCAGGATAAGGGTGCGGAATAGTTGCGGTGGTATCAGCGATTTCAAAATCCGAGCAGAGCTCCTGCACTCTGGGAGCATCATTAAGAGTAAACTCTCTAAGGAGAAGCCTTTCTGTTTCAAGTTGAGGGGCAAGACTGTTCATTTTTAGCAATCATGAGCCTGTGTTTTCAACAGCGTAAGTTTAACACGGTGAAGCTTATAAAAGTATAAAAATTTGGTTGTTAGAGAACGGCATCCGGCATTCCGCTGAACAGCTCTCAGCTCCAGCTTTCGGCTGTACAGCTTTCTGATTTTCAGATGCAGCAGCAGCAGTAGCTGATCTGCTGAATGCGGGCTGCCGGCTGCAGATCTATTCCGAAATCTGAAAAACAGTAATCAGTAAACAGAATCAGAACCGGAAACCGGAAACTGAGATTGAATTAAGCAGTGACCTACCCCGTGGCGAATCAGACATTCAAACTACCGCTCCGGCTTAACCGGATCCGACCCAAGCTCAACTTCTCTGCCGTCCAGAATCCCGTCCTCATCTGTATCAGCGCTAAGCGGATTTGAATTAATGGCAAGCTCGGTATCATCACGCAACCTGTCGCCGTCGGTATCAGCCGAGGCAGGATTTAACCCGTTTTCATTTTCAAAGCTGTCACTTAATCCATCTCCATCACTGTCAAGCGGGCGGCTCTGGGGGTTAAGCGGGTCAGTCTCTGACAGACTTTCAGCCCCATCATTTATTCCGTCACCATCAGAATCGCTCTGAACAGGATTGGTGCCGCGTAACCTTTCCTGCATATCTGTCAGACCATCGCGATCGCTATCTAAAGCAAGCCGCTTTACCAGAGAAGTGGTTATCATTCCCCGCGGCCAGGAGGCCGGATCTGCTGGATCTGTACTCAAGCTATTTTCAAGTTCGTCACTAAAACCATCATTATCAGAATCAGTGACTTTTTTTACTTCAGTTCCAATCTGCCCAAGCCAGTTGCCGGAACGACCTCTCCCGTTGTTGTTGTACTGCTTCAGCACCGAGCCTCTATCAGCATTATTAGTGGTCGTGGCTTCCCCTACCCTTGAAAGGGCATCCAGCAGGACTGCAGATGATTCCGGTGTGGGAGTTGGAGTTTCGCTGGGAGTAGGGCTTGCTGTGGGAGTCTCTGTTTCAGTAGAATCAGGAGTTGGTGTCTGACTGGGAACGGTTTCCGAGTTATCTGGAGTTGGTGTGGGAGTGGGCGTTTCTGTTACACTTGCCTGCGCCCCAATTTCATAATCCTCGCGGCAGTAATTAACCCCTGAGAGCATAAGTCCCAGAACAAGCCAGCCGGCTACCTGAGCTATCCGTGATAATATTCGGTTCTTATTCTGCTCTCTCATTATTGCTTCTCTATCTCAAACAATTACCAGCCTCTTACAGCTAGCATCCCATATCGTCTTCATCTTCAAAAGGTGGCGTAGGTGACGGAGTTGGTGTACTTACTGTCGCACTGTTCTGCCAGACAACAATTGTTACGTACGCAACCATCAAACCAGTTATTACCCTGCCAAACCAGAGCTTGAAGTAATCAGCAAACACCTCTCTTAATTCCTTTAAATTTATTATCTTCCCTGAATTTAATCTCTAATACGAATTATGGCTATAGGCATGAAAAGCAGAAAATAAAACCCTATTTTATTTTCACTTCCATTCCGGTTTGTACTATAACACACAAACATATAATTTATCCTTCGGGTCAAGTTTATTTTTTCAGGA
>RFHI01000128.1 GCA_003696425.1 Candidatus Dadabacteria bacterium
CTGCTATTCCGCTTTCAGCTCCCAGCTTCAGCTTTCAGATTACAGCATTACTGTTTTCGGTTAAATATAAGCTCTGCCGCTTGCAGCCGCTAAGGGGCAATCTTAAAGACCAGCTTCTAAGAGCCTCGTCCAGTATTGCGCTTAATCTGAGCGAGGGGCACGGAAGATTCCCCGGAAAAGACCAGAGACGATTTTACAGAATAGCCTTTGGCTCGCTGCGTGAATGCCAGGCTATTCTTCAGCTTGAACTGGAAGAGTCCCCGGCTATTAAAATGGCGGATTCCCTGGGAGCGCATCTCTATAAGCTCTTAAAGAATTCTAAGTAAATTTTCTCTTACCCGGCAGAAGAGATCTATTCGCCAAAATTTAAGCTGCAGCCGAAAAGCTGATTAGCTGTTGCTGAATGCTGGGTGCTGAGAGCAGGTAGCGGGAAAACAGTCACCAGAAATTCAAAAATCGGAGAGCTCTTCAGGCAAAGTACTATAGCTACCTCACCTATCCCGGTAACCTGCCTCAAAATGGACATCACTACCCCGTTCAGCTTCTCGTGAAAGAATCTGCCTGGCAATCTGTTCTGATTCAGAGAAGCTTCTGGATGGCTTAATTGCAATTTTCTCGGGATTACTCTCAGGCTGCGGACCGGGGCGAACTACCAGGACGTAGCGGTTGGCTGCATAGACAAGCTGCACCTCCCCCTCTTTCCAATAACGACCAACCATTTTGGCCTGCTTTAAAACGGTAACATAATCTTCAAAATTGCGGTCTTCTTTAGAAAGTATCTGCATATTAAGTAATCCTCATCGGTTATATAGTAACCTGTTAATAATATTATCGGTAGATTATATATTATACTAAAGGATTGTAGAATAACCGTCTTCTGTACTAGCCAACGGTAAAATAGTTATCTCAAGCTCTGCCCGCTACTTTTGCAGTCGAACAAATGAAAATAACTCTAATACAATTTTACAGAAATAATAGCTTTCAGGAAAATTAATAATATAAATCAGTTATTGAACCCCAGGGCGTATGTTGTATACATAACTCGCGGGAGTGTTAGCTCTGTTGTGGATACGGCGCACGAATCTTTTCGAAAAGTCTCATAACCTTTCAAAAGATTCGTCCTCAATTTGGAACTCAAACTTTTGACCTACACAATTAATCTAACAGTCACTCTCCCCACAAACAAACCCTCAAAGCCTCCAGCATAAAACAACAAAAAGACTCCTGTCATCAGGAACCAAAGTCAATAACTATTTTGATGAAAAATAGTTACTCTATCAGCGCCGATTAAAAAAATTTTTTAACACCCCCCACCAATGGTTTTCCCTTTTATTCTGATAAAATGGTTTTACACAGTTGAATATCGAGAGTGAAATATCTTCTTTACTGCTCCCATAAACAAATTTTACAGCCTCCTGACCTATGCGAAAACTGGCCACGGTTGCTTCAAGTTCATCATGTAAATTTTCCCGCTCTTTAAAGGCCTCTGTTCTCAGCTGCACACCAACAACGGGCCTTTTCAGCTCATTGCCATTTTCATCCAAACCAATCTCCTCTAACAGACTAAGAGCAGTAATCTGACTCATACTTAACACCTTTGATACGAGAGCTGCTTTAATTTCAGAATACTCTTCACTGTCCGGAATCCTGATTTCAAGCCCAACAGTCTCTATAGCATCAGTAATATCTTCAACAATCTCGTCAATCGAGCCTGGCCCTTCCCCAAGCTTGCTTATCTCCCATGGCGAAAGTTCTTTTTCCACCTCAGAGCCAGGATTAATACAAACCCACCAACCTTCAGGAAGCATTGTAATTAATTTCTCCCCGGTAATTTTTTTATATTTTAAATCATTGCCGCACCACTCTTTAATCAGTTCAGAGGCAGTAAATACCGGAACAATAACCCTTTCCCCATTCTGCACTCCCAAAACGGTTACAAAGTCATTTGGATAATTTGGAGAATCGCTCATAGGGGCATACTGGTAACGTTCAGGAACATAAAGGGGGCCATCCAAAAAGCCCTGCAACACGCACCTGACCGCAACGGGTTCCCCTTCAAGCGCTGACTGCATAGATTGCTCTATCAGAACGTTTCTATCATCAGACATAAACAGCAACCCTCTTACCTGTTGAGCTCTTTTAGAATCTCATCAGTTATGTCTGCATCTGATGTTCCAAATAAGACTGGCCCACGCGTATTGCTACTTTTATCAAGAACAAGATCGATATTATGTTGCTTCGCATATTTTCTTACAGCTTCTACCGCACTCTTTGTAAGCTTTTTATTAGTCTGAAGAAATTTCAGTTTCAAATCTTCTTCTGTATCCTGCAGCATTCTGGCAAACTCTCTTCCCTCTGCCCGCATTCTCTCTGCTTCCTCAGAATCGCTCTTAATTAAACCCTTTTTGAGCTTATCCTCGAATGCTTTAAGCTCGCGCTTTTTCTTTTCCAATTTGCTTTTTGCTTTTCTTTGAAGTTCGTCTAATTCACGACGTTTTGCCTTTGCTGCTTTGGATTCATTTAGAATCCTGGTCATATCGACTGTAGCAACACGATACTCACCATACGCGCACAATGGCGAATAACTGAATACTACTGCTAAAAGTACAGCAATAAATACTTTCATTTGACACTCCTTAGTTCAAAGGGCTTCTCCCAAAATTTCAATGCCCCTGGTACGCCCCAGAATTATAGTATTAACATACCCGACAAAAAGGCCACTCTCAACTACCCCCACCACCGACGACAACTGCTGTTCCAGCTCATCTTCAATAGAATCAAAACGGGCATCAATGATAAGGTTACCTGACTCTGTTATAACAGGGCGATTAGCTGCACCGGTTCTAATTTCAACAGACCAGGCTCCCAGCTTTTGAAGCTCTTTTTTAACATATCTATAAGCATCTGGTATAACCTCTAGAGGAACAGGAAATTTTTCACCCAGTTTAGAAACCAGCTTACTTTCATCAACCAGAACTATAAAACGGGGAGAACGTGCTGCTAAAATCTTCTCTTTTAGCATCGCTCCTCCCTGGCCTTTAATCAGCCTTAAATCCGGATCTACTTCATCAGCCCCATCAAAAGTCAGCGCTGGAATCTCGTCAGAGACAGGATCTACCACCTCAATACCGGCATTAATGCACCCAAGTTTACTCTGATAAGAGGTCGTTATAGCGCGCACGCTAAGCTGTTCCTGCTCGATTCGCTTTTTAATCGCCAACAATGCAGCGTCAACAGTTGAGCCAGTCCCAACACCTAGTAAATCACCATCTTTTACAAGCTCTGCGACCCTGCCGGCTACAAGCTCTTTAAGTTTGTCGGTATTCATAAGTAAAGCAACCTAATAAGAATGATACCCAACTAAACTTTAGTTTCGTTAGAGTCTAACCAGACTTAACAAGAACATCAAATGTCCCGGGTTGATTTTGATACCGCTTGATTCAACCTCAACCTACTAGTATTATTTAACGTATTTTTCGACACCAACACCCTGAAACCTGCTTCTTTGGCGTACTGATATTCTTTGGCGTACCGATAAGGGTCCGGCTAGACTAAAAAACTAACGTTCTTATGAAAACATACAGAAATTATCATCTCGGACTCGGCTCAAACCAGGGAAACAGAGCAGAGCTCTTAAAAGGTGCGATCAAATTGCTTGAACAACAAGCCGGTACTGTTCAAAGCTGTTCGCGGATCTACGAATCACGTCCTATGCTTTTAAGCAGCCAAAAGTCAAGTTTACATGGAAACTATCTGAATGCTGCTGTATCCCTTATTAGCCCTCTGGAGCCGAAGCAGTTAATAAATACAGTCTTAAGTATAGAAAAAAAGCTGGGGCGGGTGCGCTCTGTACAGGAACGCTGGGGTCCAAGAACCATAGATATTGATCTGCTCTTTTGTGAAGACTTAATTATTGACTCGGACAAGCTGATCCTTCCCCACCCACGTATTTGTGAACGTGACTTTGTCCTGAGGCCGCTTGCTGATATAGACCCGACCTTTATACATCCTGTTGTAGGCAAAAGCGTACAGGAGCTTTTAGAAGAGTTTTACCGGCAAAAAAAAGAGTGCTTTATATTAAAAACAGCCGATTTGAAGTTATAAATAAATTTAGAGCTTATTTGACAATCACGATCTGCCTGGTCTTAAAACAGAGCCAACTAACCAGCTTCTCACGGTAAGCGGAACTAAGGCACATAAAAACCTGAAAATCTTCGGCCTAAAGCACGGAAATACCAGAGATCTCTCTTTTTCAAGCGCCTGCAGGCTTTCATTTACAACATCAGTAACCTCATCCCGTCTTACATCAACCCTACTGCCATCAGGAATGTTTGCTGCCCGAGAAAACTCTGTTTCCACCGGGCCAGGGCAAACCGCCAAAACCCTTATTCCTTCTCGTTTCAGTTCAAAATATAGTCCCAGCGCATGAAAAAGATCATAAGCTTTAGTTGCGGCATAGGTACTCATGTAAGGCAAAGGTTGAATACCAGCAACAGAAGAAACATAAATTATGCTACCGGATTTTCTGGGGATCATCTGCTGCAAAGCTGCATGAGTTAAAAGGGTGGGCGCTGTAACATTTACGCCAAGCATATCTATTTCACGGGTTAGCGGTAACTGATAGAAAGTACCAAAAGAGCCGAAACCTGCGTTGTTTACAAGAATATCGATTCTGTGAGTCTCAATGTACTTTACTACTCGATTAATGCCGAAACTTTCATTGCCCTCCTCAATCCTGCTCAAATCCGCCACAAGTATCTCTGCGCTGTTTGGTCGTACAGCATTAAGCTCGCTTGCTAACCGCTCAAGTCGCTTAGCTCTCCTGGCCACAAGTACAACACTTGCCCCACGTAAATGGAGCTGGCGGGCAAACTCTGCCCCAATGCCACTTGATGCTCCGGTTATAAGCGCCACTTGCGATTTATAATTTATTAATGTCATCTGTCGTTCTCACGAAACCCATAGGCTTTATTAAAGCATGTTTGGCCATTATTAACTCTCTTCTCCTGAAGGCTCTCCTTTTTAAATGCCAGAGATCACGAAAGGCACTAATTGAACTGCGTTCTTTAAAGAGAACAGCAGCGATAACCAGAAAATTCCTTAACAACAGGCCTGCAATAAACGCAAGTGGAATATCTCTAAAACGGTAATTATTGATCTGTAAAAGAAACCTGTTGCGTACACTGTGGCGATTAAGCTCCGCCGGAAGAGTAGAGCGGTTTCCGGGTAGCACAAGCCGGCGGTGAAATCCTATAGCCTCGGGTATAAACAACACTTTCCAGCCAAAGTGCTGCGCACGCCACGAAAGATCTGCATCTTCTCTATATGCAAAAAAGGCTTCATCAAAAAGTTGTACTCTGTTAGCGTTTGTCCTTAGCACAGGAAACACCTTGTATAGATCCTCCTGGCCTTCCGGATCATCCACAATCAGATCGTTCACACAATCGCGTTTAATTAGTAAACATGCGCCTGTTGCACCAAATACATAACAGGGGAGCTGGTATAAGTGCTGTTCAAACAACTGCTCCGACCCTCTATCAAAATGCCGCAGGGAATTAGTGAGTATCATTCCGGCTGCATCAATCCGCCTAGGCTCAACTGGTTCTAATTTATCATCAGCGCGAAAAAGTAGCGGGGTCCCAATTCCAGCCCGATCATCACTCGCCAGAGTATTAACAAATTTCACCAGCATATCTCTCTTCAGACGAATATCCGGATTCAGAATAAGAAGATAGCGGCATCCACTATTAATAAAATCTGCAGCTCCCTGATTATGAGCTGTGCAGTAACCCAGGTTTTCACTGTTACATCTGAAAGAGATCCCTGCTCGGAGAAATTCCCTGACTACGTTTGCAGTATTATCACTGGAAGCATTATCTGTAATGCTTATAAAAAGATTGGATCCAACCGAGTAACCCTCCTGCTCCAGTAATGACTTTATAGCCACCCTGACCCAGCGCTCACTGTTATAGGTAACTATATGGGCGAAAACTCCGGCCTGGCTTTCCAAAGTAGCACCCGAAATGATCAGGAGATTCCAAGCCTATTCTTCAATGCCTGATACTCTTCTTTAATCTCCGCCGGCAGTTTCTCTCCAACCTCATTAAAAAATTCCTGCTGAGATTCTAGATCTGTGTGCCAATCTTCTGCGCGTACCTCAAGCAGGCTGGCAATTGTTTCACGATCTATCTCAAGACCATCTATATTAATATCCTCAGGTCTTGGCTGATACCCAAGTGCGCACTCACTGGCGTCCAACTTACCTTCCACCCGGCCAATGATCCACTCAAGCACCCTGATATTATCTCCGTATCCAGGCCACATGAAATTACCATTTGCATCAGTCCTGAACCAATTAACATGAAAGACAGCCGGCATTTTGTCCCCACCCTTTCTGCCCATCTCCAACCAGTGTCTGAAATAATCACCGGCGTGATAACCTATAAAGGGACGCATCGCCATCGGATCGCGTCGCAATTTACCAACCTCACCAGCTGCAGCAGCAGTTGTTTCACTGGCCATGGAAACTCCGACATAAGTTCCGTGTTGCCAGTTAAAGGCTTGATATACCAGTGGAGCAGCCTTGGCCCGGCGTCCACCAAAAATAATGGCAGATACAGGCACACCATTTGGAGACTCCCAGTCGGGATCAATTGCGGGACAGTTTTTAGCCGGCGCAGTAAAGCGTGAGTTCGGGTGCGCTGCCTTACGGCCACAACCAGGTGACCACTCCTCCCCTAACCAGTCAATAAGTTTAGCAGGTGGCTCAGACATTCCTTCCCACCAGGGAGTCTTATCTGCTGGATTAAAGGCAGTATTAGTGAAAATTGAGTCAGACTTAAGCGACTCCATTGCATTAGGATTGGTCTTATAAGAAGTTCCCGGAGCAACACCGAAAAAGCCAGCCTCAGGGTTGATGGCATACAACCTTCCATCCTTTCCGAAATTCAACCAGGCAATATCATCACCAACAACTTCCACTTTCCAGCCGGCATCAAGATATTTCTTGGGAGGAATTAACATTGCCAGATTAGTCTTCCCACAGGCAGATGGAAAAGCTGCGCACAGGTAATGTTTTTTACCTGCAGGTGTTGTTACCCCAACAATCAGCATATGTTCTGCCATCCAACCCTCATTGCGAGCCTGAACAGAAGCTATTCTTAGTGCAAAGCACTTTTTACCCTGCAAAGCATTGCCACCATAATTAGAGTTTACACTGATTATAGTCCTGTCATCAGGAAAGTGCGCAATATAACGCTTTTCCGGATCGAGATCGCAGGTTGCATGTACCCCTCTCACAAAGTCACTGCTCTGATCTCCAAGGTTCTTAAGGGCCACATTGCCAACACGGGCCATTATGTGCATATTAGCTGCCACATACAGTGAATCAGTAAGTTCAAATCCCACTTTCGAATAAGGAGAACCATCAGGGCCCATGAGATAGGGAATAACATAAAGTTTTTTACCCCTCATAGAGCCGTCCATAATCTCCCAGAGCCTCGCATACATTTCATCAGGGTTGGCCCAGTTATTGGTGGGACCGGCATCATCAGGCGATGAAGAGCAAATAAAAGTGCGATCCTCCACCCTGGCCACATCATTGGGGTTAGAACGTGACCAATAACAGTTAGGAAACTTTTCACTATTAAGAGGGACAAAAGTACCTTCGTCTACCAGTTCAGCACATATTCTACGATACTCTTCTGAAGAACCATCAAACCATACAACTTCACTGGCACAAAGCCTTTCGGCGCACTCTTTAACCCAGGAGTTTACATGCGTATTGGAGCAGTTCATAACCGGAATCCCCATGTGATTTCAAATAATTAAGATATGTTATCTATTTCACTATAACCAGCGCAAAGCTAAATTGCAAATTGGACAGCTCTGTAAAACTACAACACTGAACGAATCATTTTAAGTTGCATCAAGACATTATGAACCCTCAAATAAAGAGGAACCCTATCCGCCACCCCCAAAAAGGCCATACAACCGAACAGTGCGCTGACGCTGTCACGTTCTGATATGTTTTTCTCTCCAACAATCCGTGTAAATCCCTTTCTTGAGCAGCCAAAAAGAAGCGGAAAACCCAGCTCGGCAAAAGCACCATAATTCCTGACAACTTCAACTGAATCATTTGCATGATCACTTATAAATGCCCCCATGCCGGTATCCAATATTATCTGGTCTTCAGAGATACCTGAGCGCATAGCCAGATCAACTTTCTCCAGAAGAAATTTTTTAATGGTCTCTATAAGCGGCCTTGCCGGCGGCCTGCCAAATTCATGCGGCTTTAAGCAGCGTGAAAACATTATTACTATCTTGGCCTCTTCTGAGGCCAAAAGTGAAAACATTTCCGGATCGTGCCCGGCGCTTATATCGTTAATGATTTTAGCTCCCGCGCTTATCGCCTTTTCCGCCACTGATGAATAATAAGTATCAACCGACACAACACATTCTTTACTTAAAACCGACACGGGCTCACTTATTCTCTCCCATTCTTCAACAGCCGACACCGGTTTTGAGCCCGGCCTGGTGGATTGGCCGCCTATATCTATAATATCAGCTCCAGCAGCAATTAAGTTGCGTGCGTGCTCAAGAGCTTTTTCTTGCGATAAATATAGCCCACCATCCGAAAAGCTATCCGGTGTAACATTCAAAACACCTACTATAATGGGATTCCTGGTGATCAAGTATGAAACTCCCGGCTTTTGCTACTGATCCAGCCTTGCACCATCAAGTATGCTCTTTATAATTTCATCAAGCACTTTCGGGTTCGGGTGTTCGACCTTCTTATCATTAATCCAAAAACTCGGTGTAGCACTAAGTTTTAGCCTGTCTCCCTCTTTTATATCACTACTAACAGCAGCAAGCTGTCTTCCAGATGTAACACATTCTCTAAGTGCCGTAAGGTCAGCCCCAATCCGGGACGCGCCTCCAAGCAGCTTCAGCTTAATTTCATTTACAGGTAATTTCTCTTCAAGAGTCGGTTGTGTAAAAAGATAATCGACCGCCTGCCAAAAAAGCCCCTGTTCACCCGCACAGCGTGCCAACTGAGCCGCAAAGCAGGCATTACGATGAAACTCACGCTTAATACCAGGATTGCAGGCGTTATCAAGCGGATAATTTTTAAAAACAAAATAAATTTTATTTGGATACCTTTCTAAAATCTCATGAACGGAAAGATAGATCATCCTGCACGCCGGACATTCAAAATCCGCAAATTCTACGATTCTAACCGGCGCATTACGTGGGCCGCTACTATAATCCCGCATCAGCGCCCCCTCATCAGTTCTGATATTAACCGGAGTTACAGGAGCCCTGCGCCATTTGCTTACTGATTCCGAGGCGTTTTGCTCAAGTTTCTTTTTGTAATTAGCGGGATAAATAAATTTTAGTACTAAAAATTCAGGTAAAACCAGCGAGAACAGGAACAGTATAACAACTACTACAAACGAAGCTCTAACAATAGCCTTAACATCTCCATCTGGAATATCTTTTCCAATCAGAGCCTTAAAATATACAGCAACATTCCTTATACCTTCTTGCAGCAGGGAGTAAAAACTTTTCTCCCCTCTATCCATGAACGAAGCAGCAAACAGACCGATGTTCACCGCATACATGGCCAAGCAGGTTGGGCAAAGTGTACCAATTAAAAACTCTGAAATCAAAAACAGATAAAATGAAAAGAGAAGTGCCAGAGTTGAAAGCAGCGTCATTACACTATTAAATACCGATCTTGTCACATAACGCTGTGAGCACGAGAGCAGAGTAAAGAAAATAATTCCCAGATAAAAAATCAGCCCGTACCCTGCAACGGGAAAACCGAATAAGGTCGACCACTTGCTGGCAGTAACCGCATCACAGTTAAAGTGTTCGTTAATGTTGCAGAAGGACTCTCCTACTTTCAAATCGTACTTAAACTCGGCAAAATGATAGAGAGAAACAACTGAAAGACAGGCCCCAATGAACGCCACGAAAATAATAAGACGGTTTTTTATAACTGACTGGCCCGAATCCATTTACAATTCCATCCTCTTGTAGCGTAGCAAAAAGAACATTAAGCAGCAAAGAAGATCATATCCCGACAGCCTCGGGTACTTTAATTACCACAGCCAGCTCATCAGAGTAAGCTACAAGCTCTAAATGAAATTTTTTAATAAATCTCGCCAGCAAATGTTCCCTTTTCAAAAGAATACGCTTGACACCCAGTCGACGACAATATCCTTCCCAATCCTCAAGCGGAGTCAGGTACTTAAAGTAGTCCTTATAAAATTTCTCCCCTAAAAGCGTATTGCGATCGTCAATAACTGCTCTAAGCCTCCCTTCACCAAACATAGTAATAAAACCTCCCCATTCTGGTGGAGACATTACAGCCACGCTTTCCCCGCTATTTAGCTGACTTTTAATAAACTCAATGGCTTTATACGGAAATTTTTTAGCGGGTGGCCCATAAGGGCCGTGATAAAACGGCATCGCATTACCAAAAAAATAAAATCCACCAATAACAGAGATCGCAACAAATGTTCCAATCCGTCCCCTTGCTGAGGAATTTTCCAGATCCTCAAGCCAGCAAAAAGCTCTTTTTACTCGCTTAAATATCTTTAACTCTGAAAAAAGAGGCAGGTCGCCATAAAGATATAAGCAACGTGCCGCTAAAGGGGTCAAAACCATTGAGCAATATGGCAACATTCGCACAGCAAAAAATGCCGAGTGCACGAAAAAGACTACAACTAAAAGCTCAAAGCCGTTAACCGGCCGAGGGCCACCAGATCTTATAAGAAGGGCCACGCCTATGACAGCAAGCATAACCTCTAAAAGCATTCCCTCAAAACTCTTAAAATCAGGACTTAGCCACTCCATATGAAATTTCATAAAAAAGCTGCTATGGCCAAGCTCAAAGATGCTCCAGTGTAAACCCCAAAAATACGGATTAACTAACGTAACCGCTGCACAGGTCAGCGCCAATAAAAACAACCTTTTAATAGCGATATCTGACAAAGCTGCGGACTCATTAAATATGTACTTATCTACCAGAGTTCCAGCGGCGGCTGCGAAAACAACTATTAAACCAAGGACGAAAGAAGGGTGCATATTAGCCCAGAGAATGAAAAGCACCGGCAGAGATAAGAAATTGTTTTTTATTTTTTGTACCTGTTCCTCAGAAGACGACTGGAAAAGTTCATGGGACACACGATACATTAACCCGAAAACGACCGCGAAGAAAAAAAAACTGAAAACAACTGGCCGCAGGATAAAATGTAATTGAGAAAGCTTAAATGTCAGTAGCACAGCTAATGCACTACCCAAAAAACCGCAGCTGGTCTTTACGCAATTAGCGTATAGAATCAGAAAAAACGTTAAGGCAAAAAGTATTGTAAGCAACAGGTAGAGCAGTTGGAAACCGCCAGTCTGGTAACACAGATAAAGCAACAGATCGCTTAACCACTGATCAGCTACCCACTCTCTCTGAGGCCCCGCCAAAAAAGGGTCAACCCTGGGCACTGAAAAGTTCCTGTAGACAAACTCTCCGGTTTTGATATGCCAGCCAACACCCGGATCGTCTGAAAAGCCTTGCATCTGAACAGCCAGAAGGCCCCAGAAGCCAACAAGTATTACAAAGTCGAAAAGCCCCGGGTGCTTAATTTTTCTTTGCAAGAGCAGCATAAGCCAGAATTATTCCGTAATTATTACAGCAATCATATTAGCCGGTTCATGACTGAGAAAGTCACAAAATTTTCGCTCAACTGACATTAGAGCAAGCATTCAGCTGCGTCAGTTGTAGAAGCAACGATTTTGTAATTTTTGAGTCTTAATTGCAGCATTAAAATGCTGTCTGTGCTGAAGAGGTCTTAAGGTTTTAACATTACAGGGTTTTTTAAAGCGGCAGTTCATTAAAATACGCCTGCCTGAGCCGATTAACATATACTGGCAGTTCTAACGAGAAAAGCCACTGGTCAGATGCGCGTATTTTAGAGCTCGCAAAATTCATTGAAGGGTTTTTATGCAGTACCGGGTTAAATGCCGAGAAGGTGGTGGAGCAATTCTTGAATTCCTGGTAGTTCTTCCGATACTTCTGCTATTTTTCATTGGCCTTACAGAGCTTGGTCGTTTATTTTCAAGTTATGTCTGGGTGTCGCAAAACACATATCTTGCCACTCTTACCGGAACAGAAATGCACGAGGACGTTGGTCCTGAGGCAAGTCGCAATACATACGAAAAACTTTATCAAGTTCAAAACAAAGATCTCGACGGTTTTAGCGATCAGGATGTCAACGTTACTTATGATCTGACAGACAGAACAGTACGAGTTGAAGCCAAAGACTCTCTGATACCACTTTTCGGCAAACTTAACCTTGATTATACCGAGTCCCTTGGACAATTATCTCTTAAAGTAGACTATACCGGCCCAATACTTCTGGCTAATCCGGAAGCATTTGCTGACACTATCAATTCGTTTTCGTCTTCAAATAATGGTTGCTACTACGATTGCAATTTCAATAAAATATGCGGAGTTCCCAACACAACAGAATGCCGTGCTGCAAGAATCGTTGATCCTGGCGGCGCTGCAGCAAGCGGATGCTTCCGTGCAGCAACTCCTATTCTAATGGCTGACGGCACTCAAAAGCCGATTGAATTAATAAGACCGGGAGACCGGGTAATAGCCTTTGATATTGGTCAGGGACGCAATGTAGATGCTGACGTAACTGAGATAATGAGTTTTAAACGCTCCGGCTTTTATATCTTAAACGGGTACATTCAAGTGACAGCAGAGCACCCCTTTTATGTAAACGGTGAGTGGATTAAGGTGTCTGAACTGACGCTCGGAAGCGAATTCTTAAGCGCCACTGGAGAAAAGGTAAAGCTGCTGTCAAAAACGTATGTAAATCAAAGCACAACGGTTTATAACTTTACAGTTGATGGTGTCCATAACTATTATGCCGCCGGAATTCTTGTGCATAATAAATCCCCTAACCGTCGGCAATGGTAGTAAATAACAAACCATGCAGCCAAAGTTATTCAAAAAGCTTGCTACAGCTTATACTATTGAGTGGTTATATATTCGGCCAAAGCTTTTAAAAATACGGATATAATCTATTATATATTAGTGCGATATATCTTACGACCAAATTAAATTTAACTGAATTTCTCGAAAAGTATTGACGTACTGCCTTAGTCACATGCAATCTAATATCATTATTTGTGAAAGATGCCTTTTAAAATGCCGACTTTAAATTTACCTTATGCTCTATGTGCTTATCCTATACTGAGCTGTTAACTACAAAATTATCATCACTCCTGCAAAACCTCCGGGATGGCAAGGGCGGCGCCTCATTTATTGAGGCCACCCTAACCGTATTTCTTTTTATGTTGTTTGTGCTAATAATAATAGACGTTTCGCTCTATTTTTTTTCGTATCTTATTTTAAGCTATGCAGCCCAGTCAGCAGCAGATCTGGCTGCAAAATCAGAGATTGAAATTGACACGACTCAAAGCGGCTGCCAGGAACATCCAACAGATTGTACAGCTTATGTAAACACTGTAAATGCTATTATTGATCATGCAGTACAAAAAGCCTTGTTGATTGCCAGACCCTCTAGTTCAACAAATAAAAACTTACGTCTTGTAAGCTTTGATCACTATTATGAGGCCTACACCAACTCCGGAATTGCCCCCTTCCCGCCAAAGGACGCAGCCTTTTTACGTCCCGGTGAAATAGTCAGAATACACGGTACAAACCAGACTATCGAACACCCCACTCGTGATTTTTCAAATTTTGGCTGGCCGGGTCCTTCTGAAAACTGGGGTACTATTCTTCAGGACAATCCTGTAATGGTTCTCATCGAAGTAGATTACTACCCGATTACTCCATTAATTCCTAAAATACGAATGCAAATAAAACAGTTTGCCACAAGACGGTCCAGTGCTTTTGGCAAAGCTGTGCCAGACCTCAGCACACCGCTGCCTACAGAGTCCGAAACTCCTCCGGTTACTCCCGTGCCAACAGAATCTCCCACACCAACCGTATCTCCGACACCATCAGTGTCCCCAACACCAACAGAGTCGCCAGCTCCAACACCGAATCCGACTGACTCGCCAGTACCAACTGAATCACCGGTTCCAACGGAATCACCGGTACCAACCAATTCACCAATTCCGACCGAAACCCCTTATCCCACGCCGGAAAACTGTAACTGCTGTAACCTCGCTCCCCCCCGACCACCCGGCTGTTCAACCATATGGTGTATAGACAATTGCTGGGGCGCTGGCGTGTAAACTATAACACCCTAAACTAATATTTTTACTTATTTATTGTTGGTTTTGTAGTGAAATGTTATGATTATAATATACATTTTTAATAAAGCACTCTTACTC
>RFHI01000129.1 GCA_003696425.1 Candidatus Dadabacteria bacterium
GCCGTAGTGCTCGATAAAGTACTTTATCTTTTCTATGTTTGCTGCACCGGCCATAAGTATATCAGGAGTGCTTCTTTATCATTTCTTTCATATACTCCAGCAGCCTTGGCGCCAGGTTCTTACGTTTTAAGCCATAAGCTATATTGGCCTGAAGGTAGCCGAACTGATCGCCGGCATCGTATCTGTCTCCCTTAAACTTATAACCGATAAAGCCCTCTTCTTTCATGAGCAGCGCCATGGCATCAGTCAGTTGAATCTCTCCACCCTTACCGGGATCGGTTTTTTCAAGCAGCTCAAAAATGCGTGGGGTCAGGATATAGCGCCCAACTATAGCAAGATTACTGGGGGCTTCGCTGAGAGCCGGTTTTTCAACCATCTGATCAATTTCTACGCAGTCAGCATCAATTTTTTCCCCGCTGATTATGCCAAAGCGTGAAACATCTTCGTCTGGAACTTCCATTACTGCACAAACTGATTTGCCGTATTTTTCATAAACATCAGCCATCTGTTTGGTGCAGGGAATGTCTGCATCAACCAGGTCGTCACCCAAAAGCACTACAAAAGGTTCATTACCGACCAGATCCTTTGCGCGAAGTACCGCATGTCCCAGGCCGCGTGGCTCACCCTGACGTACAGATACAATGGTAGCCATACTGCGGGCAGAACGAAGCCTCTCAGCCAGCTCATGTTTTCCTTCTCTAAGCAGTTTTTCCTCCAGCTCCGGCGAAACGTCAAAGTGATCGACAATCGAGCTTTTGCCGCGTCCTGAAATAAGAATTACGGTGTGAATATCAGCGTCAACTACTTCCTGCACAATATATTGAATAGAGGGGGTATCTACTATTGGCAGAAGCTCTTTGGGAACTGCTTTAGTAGCAGGGAGGAAGCGGGTCCCAAGGCCTGCTGCCGGTATAACTGCTTTTCTAATCTTTGCCATTTGTGTTCCTGTTGTTAATCGGGCTCATTCACCCCGGAAGTTATCAGATAAAACTTGCGCGAGTAACTGCAAAGCAGATTATCAAATTTTACGTTATTGTAAAATAAGATAACTAAAGAGTATTATAGCTGAATTTATAAGCTGAAAATAAATTCAAAATTATGCAGCCGGAACATATTTTAATTATCTATTTTTGCCTGTTTGCGCTCGCTCTGTCAGCAGATCTGGGGCTGGAGCTGTTAAATATTTCGCATGTAAACAGGAACAGAGACAATCTTCCAGCTGTTTTAGAGGGTAGTATTGATCCAGATACTTTTAAGCGATCTACCGATTATACTCTTGATAAAGCACGTGTCGGTGTTTTGGCCACTATTTATGATGCAGTCTGGCTGCTTCTGGTTGTCTGTAATGGCTGGTTTGGAAAGTTAGATTCCCTGCTGGCTGGTTTTGTAAGCGGCACTTATTGGCGCGGTTATTTTTATATCCTGATACTCTCTTTTTTGGTAACGCTGGTTAATATCCCCTTTGACCTGTATTCAACCTTTCGGGTTGAAGAAAAGTATGGCTTTAACAGGATGACCTTAAGACTCTGGCTGAGCGATTTTGCTAAAGGACAGCTGTTAAGTGCTGCTTTACTGCTTCCGCTTCTATTTGGGCTCTTCTGGTTTATGGATAAAAGCGGGAGCTCCTGGTGGCTTTATGCGTTTGGATTTGTAGCGCTCTATCAGATCCTCTTAATGTATCTTTATCCTGTAGTTATTATGCCAGTTTTTAACCGCTTTACGCCGCTTGAAGATGGAGAGCTTAAAGAGCAGATAGAGGAGGTGGCAGAAAGAGCAGACTTTAAAACTTCCGGGGTGTTTCTAATGGATGGCAGCAGGCGCTCTGCTCACGGGAACGCCTTTTTTACCGGATTGGGCTCTAATAAACGGATAGTTTTATTTGATACTCTTATAAAACAGCTTGGCACAAAAGAGATACTTGCCGTTTTAGCTCATGAGATTGGCCATGAAAAAATGCATCACATTAAAAAAGGAATGCTAATATCGCTTGGCGGTATGCTGGCAGGTTTTTTCGTCCTGGCGCAGCTTCTCAATTACCAGCCGCTTTACCAGGCCTTTGGTTTTGAGGGGCCGGCTTATCATGCAGCACTTGTAATATTTGCTCTGATTTTCAGCCCGGTAATGTTTTTTATTGGTCCGTTTTTTAATCTCATCTCAAGAAAATTTGAGTACCAGGCGGACAGCTTTGCAGTAAAACTTACCGGTGATTACAGGCCGCTGGCTGATGCTCTAATCGAACTTAGTAAAAAAAATCTTAGTAACCTTAATCCGCACCCGCTTTACAGCTTTGTGCATTATTCACACCCGACGCTGGTGGAGAGGATTGAGGCCATGCGGGCAGGGTAATATGGTCGTGCGTGTAGCGCCTCTTAGCAGGCCCTATTGCTCACAGTATAAGACACGTAACTCCATGAAAATCGTCTGTAAGCCACTACCTGTAAGAGACGCTCCCGCAGATGATATGATCGGCTTTTTAGAGAAATCCTTTATAAATTGCGGCTTATTTACAGATTGTTTCTAAATGACACCGGCTGGCGTGTTATGATAATCTTACCATGCTGTAATAATCTGATGTGATTTGTCCTTATTTGAAAGGCATGCGGTGGGTACTGAAAAAATTACAACTCGTGACAATCTGGTTAAATTGGCCGGGAAGTTTAAGGGGGAAGGCAGGAAGATAGGCTTTACCTCCGGTGTTTTTGACCTGCTGCATGCCGGGCATGTTGATTACTTAAGAGAGGCCAAAAGCTTTTGCGATCTTTTAATTGTAGCAGTTAATTCAGATAAATCAGTAAAGGAAATTAAAGGCGAAAAACGCCCGCTAATACCAGAGAGCGAGCGAGCCAAAGTTGTAGCAGCACTTGAAGCAGTTGATTATGTGTTTATCTTTGACGATCCCAATAACAATACCAATATAAAACTTCTTAAACCGGATGTTTATATAAAAGCAGGTGATTACCAAAAAGAGACTCTAAGCTCAGCACCGCTGGTTGAAGAATACGGAGGCGAAGTAAAACTTATAAAGCTTAAACACGATATAAGCACGAGTTCCATTGTTGAGACTATCTGTGAGCGCTACGGTGTATTGCCGGTTGCTGAAAAGCTTCCGCCGCCAGAGCCGCGTCCGGCAGTTTTTCTTGACCGCGACGGTACTATTAATACTTATGTTGAATATCTGCATGAACCTGAGAAGCTTGAGCTTCTGCCGGGTACAGTTGAAGCCCTTAAGCTCTTGCAGCAGGCCGGTTACAGAATAGTAATTACTACTAACCAGCCGGGGATAGGCCTCGGATATTTTAAAAAAGAGGATTTTTTTAAGGTTATGAAGAGGCTTTTTACGCTGGTAAGTAAAGAGGGGGTGTTAATCGACAGGGTTTATTACAGCCCGCATACAAAGGCTGAAAATTCAAAGTGGCGAAAGCCTGAAACAGGTATGATTGAGGCTGCAGTTAAAGATTTAAATATTATCCTTAAGGAGAGCTTTGTAATTGGGGATATGACCTCGGATATTAAATTCGGAGAGAATGCGGGCTGCAGCACCGTTCTTGTAAAAACCGGGCAGGCAGGCACTGACGGTCTTTATGATGTTAAGCCTGATTTTGTAGCCGATAATCTGCTTGAGGCTGCCCGGATGATTACCGGCGGTAAAATCAGGCCCGTTACGATACGACCGGAAAAATCTCCGGTAGAGTTAAAGGAGCTTGAAAACCTCGGTAAATTTGCCGGGCGTGTGGGCCATGACTTTAATAATCTGCTCGGCTCGCTTCAGGGATGTCTCGACTTAATGGAGCATAAGTTAAGCTCGCGTTTTGGAAATGATAATCCCTGTGAGCGCCAGCTTCGCATTATGCGCTCGGCAGTTAAAAAATCAGTAGATCTTACAACCAGGATAAGAGGGTTTGTAAGACCTGGGCCGCTTTCGCGCAGCGAGGTGCAGGTAGGGCAGTACCTTAAGGATATTCTTGAAACTTTAAGCAGCAGTGAGACAATTCCTTTTGACTACGAGCTGATTGTTGAAGACGATCTTATGATTTCAATTGATCAGTTTCCGGTAACCCAGATGTTGACCGGTATTTGTTTAAATGCAGTTGAAGCTATGGCTGACTTTGAAGATCGTAATCTTTTGATTAGAGCAGAAAAAAGCAGGCTGCCTTCCGCTGCTGGATCTGAAGGAGAAGCTGCGCTTAGAATAAGCGTAATTGATCACGGGGTGGGAATTAAGAGCGAGCTTAAGAAAAAGGTGCAGCAACCGTTTTTTTCCACAAAGAATCCCGGGATCGGCAAGGGTATGGGCCTTAGCCTGGCTATGGCCGATGCGCTTATGAAAAAACACGGCGGCGCGCTGGAAGTTAAATCAGAAGAGGGCGTGGGTACGGTTGTGCACTTATATTTTCCGCTATAGCGGGTGGCAGGCTTTTGAATTACTGGTGTACTGGGAGCCAGACCGTGCGGGGCTGCTAAAGTAAGTGTGTAGCTTGAAAATTCGCACCTTTTATCGGTGACGAATCTTTTGAAAGGCCGAAAAGTTATGGGGCCTTTCGAAAAGATTCGTCCGCTGTTTACACAATAGAGCTAACAGTGCCGGCAATCCAGCTGAAAAAGAACGCATCAAAGCAAGCTGTGTTCCATCCCTAGCAATTGAAGAGCAATTATTACCCGTTATGTATAATCTATGTCGTCTCTATTCTTGGAAGATCCGTATCCGGGTGGACAGGATTTCCATCGGCATTTTGATAGGTGCGCTCAAAAACATTCACCTGAACGACGCGCACTTCAGCCACACTGGGATCAAGAACGATAACCAGACCGCGACCAGTTGTATCGTGCTGAGCTGAATTCGAATCGTGTCCAAACACAAGCGTACCTTTTTCAGAGGGAGGGATAAACACAGCGAAGGCAGGCTTACCTGCTTTGAGTAAGAACCCGCCTATTCCAAGTGTTAAACCATCTGTTCCTGTCGGTCTTGAAAGGTTGTTAGCGACATAATCTACATTACTGTCATACGTATCTACAAGCCCGACCTCCTTAATACTAGCCATAAAGGCCTCAACTTGGGAGCGTGACTCGAATCCTCCACTCTCATCTTTCCAACCGTGTCGTCTGGCAAGAGTTATTACCTTTGTGGCCATCTCTTCTGTGGCTTCATTGATAATGATA
>RFHI01000130.1 GCA_003696425.1 Candidatus Dadabacteria bacterium
AACACAGCACTCTTAAGGCTGGCCACTAGAATTTTTTGAACTTTTAAAATCAAAATACCTCAGCGCCAGTATAAGCGCATGAGCCTGATGCTGTGTTACATCTATTCTAAGCAATGCCTCATCAGCAGCGTTTTGAACTCCCCCAAGTGCAACTGAGTCACTCGCCCCTTTTTTTGCAAAATTATTGGCTAATGGGCCTCCCACTTGCCATGAGATCAGTTTATTTAGTCCCCGGGCTATTACACATCCAAATTTTACCTGCTTGTCTTTTAAGCCTAACTTCTTTGCCAGCTGATAAGCATGAATGATACCTTCGTATGCATAGGCCGTATTTTTACGCCTTTCCAGTGTGCGGTGGACATCGATCATCCAATCAGCCAGTTCAATCACGTAAGGCCCGAATTTTCTGCTCTGCGGCCAGCTCGATGTTGCCAGCTCGTAAAAACTCATAGAACCCCACTGATAAAAACCTTTAGTATAGGGTGAGTCGGGATGTTTCCGCCGGGCCTCAGTTACATACCTCTGATAAGCTGAATCAGCAGAGTCAAAAGCTGGCTTTATAAGATTCTTTCTGCCGAGATAACGCGCAGCCTTAGTAATTGCAAGAATCGCCTCTCCGTCTGCATATGGTGATGGAGTTCCGTATCCTTTTCCATCGGTAAGCCTGTAACGAGAATACCATAGACCATCCGATCTCCTAAGAGACATTAAGAACTGAAGGTATTGATCCAGTTCAGTCAGCAAATCCTTTCGTTTTCTCAACACTATCTCGGGAGCAGCTCTAAGGTAATCAATGTAAGCTAACGCTATTAATGCTATCGTCCCCGTAGCACCTGCTCTCTCGCCCGGATAAATCACATAACGCCCTGAGTCGGATAGCTCCCGCGAACGACTTCTAAAAAACTTAATCCCCCTCAGCACAGCCCTGCCAAATTGCGGCTTTTGTGAATAAGCATAAGCAAGTGCAAGGCCCCAGAGAGTTCCTGCCTGTCTTACCTGATTATCACCTGTTAGTTCTCTTTTTCGTTGCCAGTCATAGGCGTACATAAAATTTCCGGAGGGTTTTTGAGCTTGTAAAAGGAAGTCACCCGCCAGCTTAAATGAATCCTCAACTGTTTTTTTTTCAAGATTGGCTGAACAGGACATTGCCGGGGATTTTCCAGGCTCCTGCGCCTGAAGGTTAAGCTGGAAAGCTCCTGCCGAACATATCAGCCAATAAAAACCCAGAAACAATTGCTTAAGGAGTTTACCATCCAGCAAATTTGTTTGGGGAAGAAGGATCTGCGACATATTAACCGCAGCATACAATATGAGGCTCCACGCAACAATAGCTGGTAGGAGTGAATCTGATATAACTTTATAGTAATAATGGTTAATAAAAAAAGATAACGCCCTGTATTTTTAACCCTTAACCTCGATTTCGATATGAAAATTGAACTCTAACGTCCAGGGCCAAGTCAAAGAGCAGGAGTGCTTTAGACGAAATTATTACGTTTCTTTGCGCTTACTCGTAGTAGTGGTTCAGTACAGCTTCAGCCTCGAGCATGCCGTGAGCATCAACAGCTGCATCATCCGTTCTAACACGGTCGGCTACCGAACGCGCAACATTCCTGGCTTCTTTAATGTCTTTGATTTTATCACCAGCCGGTGGCCTGCTGGGTCTTAAACTGGTATGGGCCGCTTCAGTTGACGCAACCTGTTGAGACGCTCTGGCAGATTGCGCTGCGCCCTGGGTTATCTGCTGATTAGATCTGGACCCGGACTGGCCCGCTTTGGCTATTGCACTCAGTCCTTTAACAATTGTTAGGGTCATACTGCCCCCTGGTACTCCATTACCACATAAAATTACTTACAGTATTTAAATCGGCTGCAGAAAGGCTGAGCTAAAGTACTTTTATAATGGTTAACAGCCTGATATTTCAAAGATATTATTAATTGTATCCTGGCCCTTTGACTTGCAGAATCCAATTAACGCGCTCCGGTCCCTGATATTACCGCAGGAATGGTTTTTAGTAACAACTTAAAATCCTGAGCAAGCGACCAGTTATCTATATATTCAAGATCCAGCTTCACCCACGACTCAAAATCACTAATTTCATTTCTGCCACTTACCTGCCATATACATGTCATCCCGGGCCGCATAGAAAGACGACGCCGATCGCGACGTTCATACAGGCTAACTTCTCCGGGGATAGGTGGCCGTGGCCCAACAAGACTCATATCTCCACGCAACACATTCCACAACTGCGGCAGCTCATCCAAACTAAAGCGCCGTAAGAACCTGCCTATACGGGTCACACGCGGATCGCGGCTCAATTTAAAAACAGGCCCTTTCATTTCATTTTGTTCTTTAAGTTTTTCCTGCTCCTTATCTGCACCAACGTACATTGAACGAAATTTATACATCGAGAAAAT
The DNA here is from genome assembly GCA_003696425.1 of Candidatus Dadabacteria bacterium. GTDB lineage: Bacteria > Bdellovibrionota_C > UBA2361 > UBA2361 > J046 > J046. The sequence continues at coordinate 2,416 of RFHI01000130.1, forward strand.
TCGCCCATTAAGCCCCATCCTCTTTTGTACGAAAAATACCGGACCGGGACTGGTTAGTTTAATAGCTATCGCGATTAACAAGAAAACAGGTAAAAGCAGGATCAAAAGAGCAGCTGAAACAACAATGTCAATCAAACGCTTTACAGCCAGCTCCCAGCGATCCCCGGGAGGAGTTTGAAAATGAATCAGCGGTATATTGCCAAAATAACTGATCCCGGACTTAACCATCCCAAGGCTAAACAGATCAGCTGTAATAGTTGTTCTGACACCCTGTTCGCTACAAATTACAATCAGCGATTCAACCTGCGGCATAACCTCAACCACATCTGTAAAAACAACTTCATCAATCGCATATTCACGTAAAGCGCGTTCAACCTCCTCTGGGCCGTCAAGGATTTTCCCAATGCTTTTTATTCCACGCTCTTTAAGAAGCCGTGTAAACTGAACGCGCCGTGCGGCATAATCATCACCTCCCTTTAGGTCTGCAAAAGCCCGTATGCGTATCCCCAGCTCAGGCATTGACGCAATCTCAGAGGCAAATCGAATGGCCTGTTTGCCCGTTCCACACAGAATAATATTACGAAAATTCCTGCCCCTCCTGCGCCAATAGCGAAGCAGCGCCATAACCAGATAACGTTCACCTGCAAGGAAAAGCCCTACCAGCAGACAAAAAAGCGCGATAAAACTCCGACTTAAATCAAGCTTTAGCAAAAAGAGCACCGCTGCCAGCACAAAAAAGACTACCGCCGAACTAAAAAGAGATATGCCAAAAAGGCGTATACTGCTGCTGAAGCGCATGCTTGTGTAAGCCCCAACAGCTTGAAGAACGACCATATAGGAAATAAGCGATACGACCAGAACCAGAGAATAATCCTGAATCGGCGCAAGCCCTCCATCCTGGAATGGTAAATTCCAACCCAGCACCCTATTCCATACTACCATTGAGTTGCGGCCGTAATAGGCCAGAAAAAAAGAGAGTACTATAATAAGTACGTCCCCCAGCCGCTCAAGCCGTGATATAAGCCGCCAGTTTTCTTTTAACATAACAGAACTATCTTCATTTTTTGTCTTCTTGCGCTCTCTTTAAGCTATCACTGATACTGTATTTTAAGGCTAAAATAACCTGACTAAGCCCGTTAAAATAATAGCAGCTGAACGGTTTTTATGACAGAAAAGCGGTTTTGCGACAGAAACAGACGGCAAAGATGACCAGGAAAGAATAACACCCCTTTAATCTGTTGAAATAATTAGCAAAAACTAATCGTACTGGTAGCAGCCGCACGGCCTCCATGATCATCAAAAAAGCTGTACGATGAAAAACAATAATAAATGGCTTGAAGCCGCTAATCAGACAGATTGTTCAGCAGTTGGGATTTGCTTCAAAGATAAAGCAGTAAGTGAACTATTTGCAGCGCTGGTGGCCTGCAGGGGATATGAAACAGTCATTATTGAATCCCCCGACGAACTGCCGGCAGACGCGCGCCTGATTACTGAGCAGCATTATCTAAGCAGTCTTACAGAAGACTTGCTTCCGCGCGCTCTAATCGTCGGAAAGAAACCGGCAATTGAAAATATAGCAGCCCTTAAGCTCTATCAGCCCCTTACTGAAGAAAAAATTGAAAAAGCTCTGCACCAACTCTTCAGTCACCAGATCAATTCTGCCAGCGCGCCAAGCTACTAAGCATTGATCTCCAGTGGAATTGTAACCGGCCCATCATTTATAAGCGCCACCTGCATGTACGCTCCAAAACGACCGCTTGCAACTTTCAAATCAGCAAAGTCTCTGGCAGTTTCTACAAGTTTTTCGAAATAATTTTTTGCAAGCTCGGGGTTTAATGCTCCGAAGAATTCAGGCCTTCTGCCTTTACGCGTATCAGCGTAAAGCGTAAACTGCGGCACCAGCAACAGCTCTCCGGAAATGTCCAGCAAAGAGCGATCAAACCTGCCGCTCTCATTAGGAAAAATCCGCATATTATAAAGCTTATTAATAAAGGGGGTAAGCACTGACTCCTGCTCCCCCTCACCGAAAGCCACCAGCACCAGCAAGCCAGCCCCTATTGAACCCACAACTTTACCATCGACTGTAACACTGGCCTTCGTAACCCGCTGAATCACTGCTTTCATTTCTTAAAACTCCGAATCTCTTCAAGACGTTTTTTAAATTCACGTTCGTGTCCGTGCTCAGATGGCCGGTAATAGATTCTACCCCTTAAGGCTTCCGGCAAATACTGCTCACCGGGAACATAACCGCGCTCATTATCATGCGGATAGCGGTAGTCCTTCCCGTAGCCGATTGATTTCATCAAACCGGTTGGTGCATTTCTAAGATGCAGAGGCACTTCTTCACGCGAGAAGTCTCTCGCGTCTTTAATCGCGCTCAACATTGCCTGGTAGCTGCGGTTTGATTTAGGAGCTGAGGCCAGATAAGTTACGCACTGGGCAATAGGTATTCTGCCCTCCGGCATCCCGATTCTTTCAAAAGCCTCATAAGTTGAAACTGCCAGGGTAAGCGCGTACGGGGCAGCATTGCCAATATCTTCGCTGGCAAAACAGATCATTCGTCTGATAATAAAACGCGGGTCTTCCCCTGCTTCAATCATTCTAAAGCACCAATACAGGGCTGCATCAGGATCGGAGCCGCGCAGGCTCTTAATAAAAGCAGAAATAAGATTGTAATGCTCTTCGCCGTCCCGATCATAAAACACCGCACCACTGTTTTTTAAATAAGTTTCAAGGTGTAAAACTGTTACTGGATCTTTTTTGCCATACGAAGCAGCAATCCCCTCCAGCGAATTTAAAAGCTGGCGTGCATCCCCACAGGCAAACTTACATAAGCGCAGGAGCGCATCATGCTCAACGCTGATATCAAGCTCTTTAATGGCTCTTTCGGCTATCTTTAAAAGCTCTCTCTCAGAGAGCGGCTTTAGTACAATAACCTTAACCCGTGAAAGTAGCGCAGAATTTAAATAAAAGGAGGGATTTTCAGTTGTTGCTCCGATAAACGACAGCGTTCCGGATTCAATGTGCGGAAGCAGTGCGTCCTGCTGAGCCTTATTAAAACGATGAATTTCATCTATAAAGAGAATGGTCGGATTAGCAGCCTGCTCAGCCTTTTGTACTACATCCCTAATCTCTTTAACACCGGCTAGAACTGCGGAGAGCTCAATAAAGTTGCACTTAAAACTTTTACCTACAAGCCTTGCAATAGTTGTCTTACCGGTTCCCGGCGGTCCCCACAATACAAGCGAAGGAGCTCTTCCCTGCCCCTTTTTTAGAAAATCCATAAAGGCCGGGTCAAAGATCTCTTCAACCCCGCAAACCTTATCCCAAGCCGCAGGTCTGAGCCTGTCGGCCAGCGGTGCGCCAAAGTCAGATCGCTCATTAAAGCCAGGAGATTCGTCATTAAATAGAGATAAATTTTCCGTCATTTCGCTGATGCTGCACTTAAAAACATTGAGGCAAATATAAAGCCTTTCCTAAACTGCTCAAGCGAAAATGATTCATTAGGCGCGTGAATATTATCTTCTGTAAGCCCAAAACCCACCAGCACAGGCTCTGCTCCACTCACCTCTGCAAGACTACTTACAATCGGAACTGAACCACCCTGCCAGCAAAAGTAAACTTTCCCGTCAAAAAGTTCTTCCAGTATCTTGGTCGCCTGTTTTACATAGGCCGAGCTTAGCGGGACCTTCAAAGCTTTGCCGCCTGCCCCCATCTCGGAGAACTCCAGCTTAAGTCCCGCTGGTGCATGGCTTTCTAGGTGCTTTTTTAAAAGATCGAGTGCATGCTCCGGATCCTGACTTGCAACCAAACGCGATGTTATCTTGGCAAAAGCCTCGGCCGGAATAATTGTTTTAGCACCCGGACCACCATAGCCACTGTGGATACCATTAAGTTCTACTGTTGGCCTGAAACCTATTCTTTCAAGGGGAGAAAATCCGGGCTCACCCCACTCAGGCCTTACCCCCACAGTACGGGTATAATCCTCCAGATTAAAAGGCGTATTTTCAATAAGCTTCCGTTCTTCATCTGAAACCGGATCGACCTGATCATAGTAACCTTTAACCGCAATTCTTCCATCGGCATCATGCAGTGTAGATACCAGTCTTGCCAGCTCAGTAGCAGGGTTTGGTATCGCGCCGCCGTGCGCCCCTGAATGCAGATCCATCCTTGGACCACTCAGCTTAACCGTCATGAAAATGATCCCGCGAAGTCCCATACTGATTGTTCCGCAATCCGGACTGAAAGTATCCGTATCGCACACAAGCAAGACATCAGCCTTTAGAAGATCTGACCATTCTGAAACCACAGCGCTTATCCCCCGACTTGAATTCTCTTCCTCGCCCTCAATTACCAGCTTTACATTGTACTGGAGCATGTTATTTTTAATGCTCTCCTCAAGCGCCTTAATAAAGTACATCAGCTGCCCCTTGTTATCTTGCGCTCCGCGGGCATAAAGTCTTCCATCCCGCTCAACCGGTTCAAACGGATCGGTTTGCCACAGCTCTAGCGGATCAACTGGCTGGACATCGTAGTGTCCGTAAAAAAGAAGTGTGGGTTTTGTAGGGTTAAGTTTTTTTTCCGCATACACGACCGGAAGACCCGGTGTTTCGAGCAGTCGAGTTTCAAGTCCAATAGCATTGAGATGCTCTTTAAGCCAAGCAGCACACTCCTGACACTCCCGCTGGCATTCTGGTTCAGTACCGATACTTTTAAATTTCAAAAACTCTTTAAGCTCTTCTAAGAAGCGCTCTCTGTTGGCCTGATATACATTATCAAAATTTTCGATACTCATTCTGTTAACCCCTTTAAAATTAAAGCACCTGGGCGTCACCTTTAGTCTCTTGTGCTTCAAACAGGCAAATTGTAAAACTGTAGCGATAATAATCCTAACAGGTAAAAGAATCATGATAAATAAAAGTTTAACGGCAAATATTAAGTTGCTTTTATGGTTAGTTATCCTATCGCTTATGTTGAGCGGCTGTTCTTCGCTTACCAGTTCCGCCAAGGGCAAAAAAGGCCCGGGCAGCCTCTCGGAAGCTGATCTCACCGCGCAGCACGAAGGTCGTTTTGCTGAGGGGTCTATTCCCCTTGCCGAGGGAGAAGGCGTCTTTCGTGATATACACTTTGCCTTCAATTCCAGTGAGATATCCGGAGAGGCCATGCAAAACATTGAGTACAATGCCCAAATTTTAAAAGAACACCCGAACTTAAAGGTACAGCTTGAGGGTCACTGTGATGAGCGCGGCACTGCTGAGTATAATCTGGCCCTGGGCGCAGACCGAGCCCGTTCTGTTTATGACGTACTGATTTCACTGGGGATCCCAGCCCAACGGCTTGAAACCATTAGCTATGGCGAGGAGGTCCCGCTTGATCCGGGTAAAAATGAGGCTGCCTGGGCTAAAAACCGCAGAGTACACTTTTCAGCTTACCGGCCTTCGGGAAACAGCTGAGTTTTCTCGTGTAATTTAAGCTTTATTCACACTTAAGTACAGCTTATACATACTGAAGCGGTCTCGGGCCGAAGAAAGTTTACACAGCTAACTGTACTAAGTATAGTAGAGATCTTAACCAACGCTTGCAGATAAGCTCGTACGATTGGGGGCTAGCCGCTTCGTTATCCCGACGGCTATGCACCAGTATTTTGAACTGTAACTTGATGACCAAATTAATTGACTCTTTAAATTTGCCTGAGGATCTGCGTAGCCTTGAGCTCGATAAACTTGAGCAAGTTGCTTCAGAACTCAGAGAAGAGTTGATTGAGACTGTCTCCTGTACAGGTGGACATTTTGCGTCCAGCCTGGGTGCTACTGAATTAACTGTAGCACTCCATTCTGTTTTCAATACACCAGACGACCGGCTAATTTGGGATGTAGGGCACCAGGGCTATATCCACAAGATGATTACGGGTCGCAGGCACTTGATGCCCGGAATTCGAAAAAAAGGTGGCATATCTGGATTCTTAAAACGCAGTGAAAGTAAATATGATGCTTTCGGTGCCGGACATGCCGGTACAAGCATCTCTGCCGCAGTAGGAATGCGCATAGCTCTCGATCGCATCGATCCGGAACGCTACGTCATTGCTGTAATTGGAGACGGTTCACTGACAGCTGGTATGGCATTTGAAGCTTTGAATCATGCCGGGGATCTTGGTCTTAAAAGATTCATTGTAGTTCTTAACGATAATGAGATGTCTATTGCTCCCAATGTTGGCGCAATAAGCTGGCTGTTTTCACGTGCAGTAACATCATCTCCTTCCAACCTGGCAAGAAACAGTTTTAAGTCACTCTACCGGCGTGGTTTTGTGCCGGAAATTGTCTACAAGTTCATAGATCGTGCTGAAGAGGCTGCTCAGGGATTTTTTGCCGGACCGGCAATGCTCTTTGAAGCTTTCGGCTTCCGTTATATTGGCCCGGTCGATGGCCATAATATCAGCGAAACTACCAGAGCTCTCAAACATGCGCGGGAGCAGGATATCCCTGTTTTAGTACATGCTTATACCACTAAGGGTAAGGGCTATCAGCCTGCTGAGAGTGACCCGGTTAAGTGGCACGGAGTTAAACCTTTTGACCGCAAAAAAGGCGTATTTATTTCATCTAACCGGAAAAAGGCTCTGCCAGCTCCATCTTACACCTCAGTTTTTTCTAAAACTCTTTGCAGGCTGGCAAAAAAAGATGGTCGTATAATTGGAATAACCGCGGCCATGCCGAGCGGTACTGGTCTGGACCGTATGCAACAGGAACTTCCCAATCAGGTTTTTGATGTTGGAATCTGTGAACAGCACGCCGTAACAATGGCAGCCGGCCTGGCCTGTGAAGGCTACCGTCCTGTGGTTGCGATTTACTCTACTTTTCTGCAGCGGGCATACGATCAGGTTGTGCACGACGTTTGTGTTCAGAAACTTCCCGTTGTATTTGCAATGGATCGCGGCGGAGTTGTCGGAAACGATGGGGAAACTCATCAGGGCGTCTTCGATATCGCTTACTTAAGGACACTACCGGGCATCGTCTTGATGGCCCCTCGAGATGAAAACCAGCTTCAGCATATGCTGTATACAGCCCTGTCGTGTAATCAGCCTGTAGCTCTGCGTTATCCACGCGGAAATGGAGAGGGAGTCAAATTGGATGATGAGTTTTATGAGATTCCAATTGGCAAAGGCGAAGTATTAAGACGAGGTCAGGACGCTCTAATCCTTGCCCTTGGACCAGTGGTCTATTATGCACTTAAAGCAGCTGATAGAGCGCTTGAAGAGCTTGGTCGAAGTGTTACTGTAATTGATGCGCGATTTGCAAAACCACTCGATAGGGATTTAATACTTTCCGAAGTACGTAAGCATCAGCTTGTTTGCACCCTTGAGGATCATGCTCTGATGGGTGGCTTTGGATCGGCCGTAAGTGAACTTCTTTTAGATAACGGGCTGGCCTTAAAACACCCGCTAAAACGTTTTGGGGTTAAAGACCAGTTTGTAGCGCATGCTTCCCAGGCTGAGCAGCATGCTGCTAACGGATATGATGTCGAATCGATCTTCAGTTATATCGCACGTCAGCTTGAGCCCCGCAAGCTGGCTGCAGCCGGCTAAGTGATGCAGTGCAATTAACTGTTTAGAAACTCAGAAAGACGCTCCTGCTTAACTTCCTGCTCAGTAGCTGTACACAAAAACAACACTACCCTGTCCGAAATGCTTACAGTTCAGCTGTGGCCTGTAATTTTCAGCTTTAATATCAGCCTATTAACCCTGGCAGGAAGATTGCTTATTTTCAGAAGCAAACAACAGGGAGGAGCGGATATGTGGAAGAGACTATTTAATATGGGTGGGCGAGCCATGAACAGGAATAATAAGGGCCAGTTTTCAGTGAACTTTTTCAGCCTGCAGCTACAGTTAAAAACCCTGATGGACGGTTTGGGCGGAGAAGAAACGATTCAGTTTCTGGATGAGCTGAGCTCGCTGAGCGAATCTGAACAAAAAATTGCCTTAAAAATCTTCAGGCGCACGATCAAACGCTTAACTAACCGTACAGAGAGACTTTATTCTGAACGGGACAAAATTCTTAAAGATTTCGAGGAAAACCTTTATCAGGACATTGTTACAAGCATGATAGAAGCTTCCAACACTGACAATGTAAGAAAATTTAAGGTTCTCAATGGTGGTAAGTTTAAAAGCACAACTAAACCACTTGACCTCAGCAAGGCTCGCAAAAGACGCAGGGCCGGGAAAAGAGCTGTTTAATCAGTAACAAACAATAATCGCAGCAGTTTATTAAGCATTCTGCCATAATGCCGACCTAATCATGGCAAGCGCGAGGTAGCGGCATTCAGCAGATTTATTATGCCGTCAAAAAAGGAGCAGCGACTATGGACGGGGATAAAATCAGTTCAGTGGGCCGTGGTTTCTTCACAGCACATGGCCACTTAAAAAGCAAAGAAGAGCTTAAGCTAGACCAAAGGAATCAAACGCAAAATTCCAATAACAGCAGCAGTGCCGTAAATCAGCTCTCTGGCGGACGCGTGTCCGATGTTTTCAACTCACTCAAAACAAGTTTTCTAAGCCAGGCAAACGACTTCATTTCTGTAGCAAATCGGGATCGTAAGAACCTGAAAAAGGCTCGTTCAATTGTTAAACGTCAGCTTAAAACGGCTCGAGCCTTAAAAGATGCAATTAAATCAGGGGATCAGGAGAGTGCCGATAAGCTGCGCAGTGAATTACAAAATCTCTCTGAGAAACGCACAGAACTGGCGGCCAGCATTAAAGACGACAATCTGGCAAGTGCCGGGCAGAGGGTTAAAAATTTTAACCGGGGGAATAAACAACTCGGCATTTTACAACTTAAACCGGTTTCTTTTGCCGAAAGTACTAAGTTGCAGCTTAACACCAAAAAAGAGGTAAATAATTTTATAGCAGAACTTAAAGACGACAGAGATACGATCAAATCACAGTTAAATGACCTTAGGAAGGTTCGACGCGAGTTAAAAGGATTTATTAAGCAGACGCGACAAGCGCTTGACTCACTGCAAAGCGGTGTAATCGATAGCTTCGGCCAAGCTACCGCTACCGCAAACAGTATCAGTCAGGCCATTACTAACAGTGGTGCACAGGCGCTGCTTGCACATAATTTAAGTGAAGAGAGTGTGCAGGCGCTTTTGGGGTAGGCGGGAGACACGAAGCCGGAGCAGAGAGCGGGAAAGTACAGGCCGGTAACCGCAATCAGAAAGTCAGAGCCTGCCCCGCAGCAATCTGCTATCAGCAAATAAGCTCCTGCTTTTCGGTATTACAGAGCTTACTGACTTTCAGATTTTCGTTTACCCGCCCCCAATAGCTGCATTATCAATTAATCTGACTGACCCAACCCGTGCTGCAACCAGCACGCGGCTATTCGCATCAGCAATTTCTGTTTCCTTAAGAGTAACAGGATCAACAATCACGAAATACTCTGGCTTTGCGGCAGTGCCGTTAAATGCCTTCTCAGCTATTCTGCAAAGCGCGTTTGTTCTACGCTCTCCCGACAAGAAAGCTTCCTGAGCAAGTTTAATTGAGCGTGGTACTGTCAACGCCTCGTTTCTTTCATCATCAGACAGAAGTTGATTGCGAGAGCTTAACGCCAGGCCATCCGGATCGCGTACTATCGGCGCCCTGATGATCTCAACGTTAAATTTCAAGTCAGCAACCAGCTGTTCGACTATTCGGAGTTGCTGAAAATCCTTTTCTCCAAAAACTGCAAGCTCAGGTTCTATCATAGCAAACATCATAGCTACAATTGTTGCCACCCCTCTAAAATGTCCCGGTCGAAACTTACCTTCCCAGTCAACTGCCAGTTCTCCCGGTTCAATCCAGGTCTGATACCCTGGCTGAAAAATCTCCTGTTCATCCGGAATTAGAACAGCGCTTACTCCGTGTTTTTGAAGTATTTCACAATCACCTTTGAAGTCCCGTGGGTAGCGTTCAAAATCACTTTGGTCATTAAACTGTGCTCGGTTAACAAAAATCCAAACCAGCACAGCATCAGCCTGCTGAGCTGCAAGCTCAACAAGGCTGGTATGGCCACTGTGAATCGCCCCCATAGTTGGAACTAGTCCAAGGCTGCGCCCCTGTCTTCTCAGATCTGCGCGGTATCTTCTAAGCTCTGTAATGTTATTAATAATTTCCATGCTTTTTATGCTCCTAAACCTGCTGCAATCAGCGTGATTGCGATCTTAAAAAATTAGTTTTAAAGTGCAAATTAGTAAAGTTTGTAGTAGTTTTCTGGTTTCGCTTAGCAGACAGCTAAAAATCCAGATAACTGAAGTAGAAGTATCCGTGACTTATGAAAAGAATACTGTATTTTACTAACAGTCGGGCAATTCTCAGATTAGGCCCAAGAATCATTTATTTTTCTGTTCTGCTCCTGTTTTTAAGCTCGTGTTTCTGGAACTCAAAGTCAAAACCCGAAGTAGTTGAAGTGCCCGATCCGGTAGCCCGTGCTGTAGACACTCCTGAAGAGGCACTTTTTCGTGAGGGGAAATATTATTACAGTACCGGGCTTTATAGTGAGGCACGTGACAAATTCGACTCACTAAGATATGGATACCCGCTTAGCCCTTATCTTGAATTTGCTGAAATTAAAGCGGCCGATTCACAATTTGCAATCTCTGAATATGAAGCGGCTGCAGAGCGTTACCTCGAATTTATAAAAAACCACCCGCTTTCACCTGCTGTCCCTTACGCCATGCTGCAGGCCGGGCGTTCCTTTGAGATGTTAAACCGTGGTGTTGGTCGTGACCCCCAACCTCTCGAAAAAGCGCGCAAACAGTATAGTGAACTTTTAAAAGAACATCCCAATTCAATTTACAGCAGTGTTGCCAAAAAATATCTCTTACGGGTAAATAAAAAAATCGCGGAACATAACCGCCTGGTTATGCAGTTTTACAAAAAGCGCGGGAAGCACAACGCCTTTGAGCACAGACAAAAAATATTCAAATCCCAGTATGCTCATTATTTAAATAATGGTAACGCCTCTTTAAAGGAATCGAATTTAACGCCTGAAAAAACTCTTGTTTATGATGAAAAGGAGGCTCCTAAAATACTTGCAGCCCTTAGAATATCCAATCCTAACCATGCTGGCAGAGCGTCATCAAACATAAATGGGCAGCCCGGTTATCCCTCCGGACTTCTTAAGTTGCGCTGCCTTAAAAAAGAAAAACGCGCTATTTATCTGCAACTGGCAAACAACCCCGATCCTGTATTCCTTAAAAAGCACCGGGAAATTCCCAGTGTTGATGGGCAAATAAAAATAACTCTACCCCTACGCCACTTGAAAGCCATACAAAAAGACTGTTTCGCAAAAAAAGATCTGGCTATTTCTTCTGATGGCATGCTGGCTCTTAAAAGCCACAGATCTGCAAGGCTGGTATCACTTGATAACCCCCCAAGGTTATTAATAGTTTTAAACTGAACTGTTATAACAGCAGTAGCTGAAATTTTACGGTCACGCAGCTAACAGCTTAAATAAATTATAATTCTCTGTCGTCCAAGAACTAGCCAGATCTTTTTGAAGATTGCTAAAATAAAGTAATCATTAGATAGTATAGAATAAGCG
>RFHI01000013.1 GCA_003696425.1 Candidatus Dadabacteria bacterium
ACTGTAACCTGAGTGCCAAAGGAACTGAAAAAATAGGCAAATTCCATTCCAATAGCGCCGCTTCCGATAACAAGCAGCTTCTGTGGCAGGCGTCTGTAGTCCAGGATAGTTCTGTAAGTGTGAATGACCTCACCGTCCACTTCTACACCGGGTAAATGCCTGGCGCGTGCACCGGTTGCTATAATAATGTCATTAAATGAATAGGTGGTAGTCTTTCCGGAGCTGTCTTTAACTTCCAGGCGTTTCCCGCTTTTAAGACGGCCTTCGGCCATAATAACTTCAACCTTGTTTTTTTTCATCAGGTAGCTAACGCCCCCGGAAATTTTAGCAGCTACGTCCCGTGAGCGCTGAATCACTTTAGGAAAATCAAGTTTAATTGTGTCAGCCTCAAAGCCAAACTGTGAGCTGTGTTTCATGTCATGATATAGCTGTGCTGAACGAAGCAGGGCTTTTGAAGGGATACAGCCCCAGTTAAGGCAGACGCCTCCCAGGTGTTCACGTTCAACAAGTGTTACTTTACGTCCAAGCTGCGATGCTCTGATTGCAGCAACATATCCACCGGGTCCGGCACCGAGAACTATCAGGTCGCGTGATTCAGCCATGAGTTCAGTCCTTATAAAAAGCGGTTTGCCATAAACTTATAAGACTTTTTATAACTGCCTGCAATAACAGATCAAAATATTTTCAGCTCTCTTTCAGGCAGCCACTGATGCTATAGCATTTTAGTGAGGTAACTTCAAAAGGAAGCACTTAGCTTAGATTTTAGCCCACTCGGGGAGCAGGCTCTCTGGAACTTTAACGGTTAACTCCTGTTTTTCGAAGTGGTGATAAAGAGTCACACGGTAACTTAGCAGCCTGAGTTCCGGGGCAGGCAGTCCGTTATAAAAATTATCGCCTACAATTGGATGCCCGAGATGAGCGCTGTGGACTCGTAACTGATGGGTTCGGCCGGTACGGGGCATAGCGCTAACCAGGGTTGTTGACTGGCCATTCAGATTATTGCGCTTTAAAACTTTAAAATCTGTTTCTGCAGTTTTGCCACCTTCTTTTACAACCTGTCTTAAAACCGGGTGGCGCTTGTCGCGGGCAATAGATGCATTTACGAATTTTTCATTCCACTTTGTGTGGCCGCTGAGATCCAGGAGATACTCCTTTTTAATTTTTCTGTGTTCAAAGGCGCGCTGCAGATAGGGGTGCATCAGTTCGGATTTACTGGCAACGACCAGTCCGCTCGCTGAGCGATCAAGTCGCGAGGGCATATGTAAATCGCAACCGGTATATTTAATCAGCTCAGCTTTCAGATGGAAGAGACGTTGATCGCGTGGTGCCAGTGTGGGGAGACCTGCAGGTTTAAATACTGCAATAAGGAACTCGTCTTCGTAAATGATATAGTCCTGCTTAAATTGCGGGAAGGCCTTTTCCGGATTGTATATGTCATATTTTGGCTCGTAGTATTCAACAAGACAGGGGGCCGATAGCTTTATGTCCTGGTAACAAGGCTCCCCATTGACGAAAACGCCGCCGAGATCCAGCCTGACTGGCCAGCTTGAGGGGTCAATCTGCTTCAGGCGGTTACTCAACAGGCCTACCAGGGTCCTTTCGTTTTCTGCGAGCTCTTCTACCTCAAAGCGCCAGTATACGCTTTCAAGAGTCTCATAAATACGCTTCAGGTCAGTCATTGATGGTGACTATAGCAGGGAAAGGGTAATAATTTCCACTAAGGCAGTGGTGTTCTATTTGGTGGAAATGGCCCGTCTTTCTTTGTATGTCTTAGTTGCTGCAAGCAACCGACTTAACCGATCAACCAGTTCAACCGAATTATCCTCAGGAGATATAACTGGTTTGCGCAGCAAGCCAAAGCTCACTTCAGCTTTTAACAGTTTCCGGTCGTATCCGTTTGCTAACAATTCAGCGATTTTCCTTTTGGCAAACGCAATCCGTTCGCGGCGAATCTTGACCAGTTGTTCTAAAAGAGCGCGTTGTCCATAAAGGGTTGCATCCACTTTAACTTCTGGGGCTGGGCAGTCCGGTAAGTTAGCTCTCATAAAAACAGGCTTACCTGGAGAAAGCTTTCTTATGTCGCCAAAAGCAAAGCTACCATCGTCATAAATAACCATTGCTGAGGCACTGCTAAGAGGAGTTATTTCAGAAGAATCCACGGTAAATACAGCAGTAGTCATGCCACTACGGGTATGGACTATTTTAGCGTTTGGCTTCTGGATAGTAGTTTTTTCGTTCATTAAAAGCCCAATTGCTACTTGTGGCTCCCGATCTACAGGTATATTTACCTCAATACTGTACGGTTCAGCTGCCAGGCGGAGCGGCGCAAACAAAAAGGTTAAAAAAAGTAAAAGTCCTAAAACAGTTTTCATTTTTCAGTTTTCTTGTTTGGTATAATGATGGTCTGTAATTCCTCTATAAGCTTTACAGCGGCTTCGTAGTTTCTTATGTCTTTTTCAAGAAAAGTTGCCTCACGAACCAGTTTTTTTATGCGCTCTTCTTCGGTCGGATTTTTGGGGGCAGCAAAACTTGCTAGGCTGATCTTAGGCACGCATTTTCTGCGGATTTCGTAGCGTGGGGAGCTTATGATTTTATCACCGGAGGTTTTTAGAATAAATCTGTAGCTCATATCGGTTAAGGGGGCAACAAAATCGAACTGATAAACCGGACGGTCATATTCATCCAGGAAGGATTTTTTAAACGGCACTTCTACAAAGCGACCGTCCGATACCACCAGTGCACGAACATCAAGGTTAACGCTGCCGGTGCCCGTAAGCGTTGCAAGTAGAGAAATAGGGTTGCCCGGGTGGGGGAGGTTTTCAGCTCCAATCGGTCTGTGCAAAATTTGTATTTGTTGTTGTGCTTTTACCGGGGCGACAAACAACAGGCTGGCGAACGCAAACAGACCAAATATTGAACTAATGCTCTTTATTTTCCCCATAAGTGAATGTAACTACTGATTAAAAATAGCGTTTAATTAATCTCTTCAGGAACCTTTCATTGGCTCAGCGCTCCAGCTCCCACGATCGCCGGTTGTGCGGTTAATAAACTCTCCCCGCAAGACATCGTTTTCCACGGCTCCATATAAGTCAATGATAAACCCGTTAATCCTGAGCCGCAACGGTGAATCAGGAGAGACTTTGCTGTAAGGCGTATAGGCGGGAGAAAAACCGTCTGCTCCTATCAGGGTAATGATTTGTTCGGCATCGGGGAGGGAGATAAAGGTAAGCGAGGCAGTTTCACCTGGCAGCATACCTTCAATTTTGCCGTTATATACACCGGGTTGTAGTGCCGGAAAAGTCAGGCCGTCTGCATTAAACTTGGGAAGGTAATCAACGCTGCTTTCAGATGAACTGAAAACACTTGCAGCGACTTGTGTTGCTGCTTTGCTAATTTTGTGGCCAGTAGAGAAATCAATTACTACAAGAGTTGCTATAATGATCGCAATCGTTAGCGAATATTTCAAACGCCTGACTCTTTCAGCTTTTTCGCGTGAACTTACAGTTGCCAGGGGTGATGCCAGGCCAGGATCGCTTTCTGTCGAAGCTCTTAAGCGTGCGGACCTTTTTCTTATCTCTTCTGCGTTTAAACCAGCTTTAGCGGCGAGGGTGTGCTGCTGTGGTGATGGGCCAGCAGTTTGCTCAATGGCAGCTGCTTCAGTTTTTTCAGCATTAAGACGAATCTTTTTTTGAGGTTTTGTTTTTAAAGCGTCTTTTTTCTGGTCGGCTGCGGCAGTTTTCTCAGGCTGGCTATCTGATGTTTTACCCTGCCCGGGTCGGGTAGCGGAGGCTACAGGCTGCAATGACTCTTCATTTTCAGAAGGAATGCTCTTAAGAAGTCGGGAGGCAGACTTTTTAGTCCCATTTGTTTCAGCCCCGGCAGTTTTTTGAGTTTCTTTTGTTACAGGCTCTTTGCTTTGTTCTGTTCCCTCGCGGCCTTCGTGCTTATTAGACTCTGACTCTTTTAAGGTTGGTCGTGTCTCCGCTGTTACTTGCTTTATCGCGTCCAGTGCTCCGCGAGGCTTCTGTGCCTGCTTTGGCTCGGGTTTTTGGGATGTTTTTGTCTGTGGAGCTTGATCTGATCGGGCGGCCGGTTTTTTCTCTGTTTGGGCAAGGGGCTTTTTGCCTGGTGCTGCCTTTAATGGATCTTCATTACTCTGCTCTCTATTTGTTAAAATGGCCTGCACAAAATCACGCGCGCTTTGAAAGCGCTCATCAGGGTTGTATTTTAAAGCCTGCATGATGGCATTTGCAACGTAGTCCGGTATGTGTGGAGCGATTTGTTTCAGGTGCGGGATATTTTTATCTTCTCTGACTTCTAGTTGTTTTGCGAGGGGGGCATTTTCAAATGGATGAGTGCCGGATGCCATTTCATAGAAAGACACGGCCAGCGCGTAAATATCGGAGCGTTTATCATAAAACTCTCCCTTCAGGACTTCTGGCGCCATATAGCTCATAGTACCTACGCCGCGCTCAAGTTCTTCTATAGTTGACTCTTCACCAGGCAGAACTGCTACACCAAAATCTGCAATACGAATTTCAGTATCACTTACAACAAGAATATTATCAGGTTTAAGATCGCGGTGAATAATCCCTGCCTGGTGAATAAACGAGAGTGCTTCAAGTGACTGAATCAGAAAAAGCTCACACTGTTTTGCTCCCAGCAGTTCTTTTCTGCTGGTCAGGTATTTTCTGAGATCTCCTCCGGGAGCGTACTCCATTGAGAGATAGCAGAGATCGCCGAGAGAGTGAAAGTCATCGAGACGTACAACGTATTTGTGACGTGACGAAACCATTGCCAGCGCTTCTTTGCGTAGGCTGTCAGTCAGTGATGCTGAATCTTTCTGTTTTACGAGGATTTTAAGGGCAACTTCAACTGGTGCGCCGGTTATGTGGCGGGCGTGATAGACCACGCTGCGTTTTCCTCTCCCGACGATCGAGAGAATTTCGTAGCGGCCATCAAAAATCTTCTTTTTCTTACTTGCCAGCGCCATTAATTAAACACACCTGAAATCTGATTTTCTCTCCTATTCTTATCCAGTCACCGTGTTTAAGTTGTACGGGACTCCCAAGCTGAACTTCCTCATCGCTCTGGCAGCGCTTCAGATAACTACCGCCTGAGCTGAAAATATCTTGTGCCATAAGCTTGTGGTTCTTTGAAGCACTAAGCGCAAGATGAGGAGTATCAATGTCCTGTTCATCGATTGATATGGTAGGTTCATTTTCAACGGGTCGGGAGGCGATAAAGGATCTTCCGCTTCTCAGTTCATAGGCTTTGCCCATTTTATCTAGCTGATATGATACGAGCCATCCGATTAGTCTGTCGTTTCCGTTTTTTTTGCTCATTGTGTATTAAGCCTCCTCTAAAATATGTCAGCGTGCGCACAGTGATCATAGCGCATCAAGCGGGAAATCCGTTTCTCAAAAAAACATCAAGGAAGGGTGATAGATATGTCGATTCATTTCAGCACAGCTTTATCCGATCCCGTTAATTTGTGGACCGCAACTTAATAAACCCGCACCGCTTCCTCGTATTGTATAGAAACTGAAGACCACTATCTCGTGAGGCCTGTTTCAGTCAGTTTCCAAGTAATCACTAATTGTTATGAGAGCAGTTGCTGGCGATGTGCTATCAGTTAAAAAGCTGTTTTGGAAGGATAACTACCTGATAATACGTGAATATTTGATTAAAGTTATGCCTCCGGGCTGCCTTTGTGGCATTACAGAGGTTCCTAGAGAGGGGAGGTGACAGCGCTATTTTAATATCCTATATGTAAATTTACGCCTGCATACGGTGGTTTCAGCTGTAAGGCTTTGTTATTTTGCAAGCTTTGTTTGCAAAACGGCAGTAGTTTGCGCTCCCGTAGCTCAGCTGGATAGAGCAACCGCCTTCTAAGCGGTGGGTCAGAGGTTCGAATCCTCTCGGGAGTGCCACTTTTAAATTTTACATATTTCTTCGCCTGTAATTTACAATAGGAGAGATGTGCAAGTTAATGTATAGTTGCTGTAGCAGGTGTTAATTTGGATTTCTGTGTTATCAGCGCGGAAGTTTTACTGAGAAAGGTGAATTTATGGACGGATATACAGGCCTGGTTTTATTCATGCTGGCAGTAGCAGGTTTTGTATTAACAATGCTGTTTTTATCTATTTATGTTGGACCTCGCATTAAAACTCATACCAAGCAGCTTCCCTTTGAGTGTGGTTCAGTTTCAGTAGGTGATGTAAGGGAGCAGCGCTTCAGCGTGCGTTTTTATCTGGTGGCGATGCTTTTTATCCTTTTTGATATCGAAGTAATATTTATGTATCCCTGGGCTGTGACTTTAACTGAAGTTGGCTGGGGAGGTTTTTACGCCATGCTTTCCTTTATGCTGGTGGTGCTTGTCGGCCTGGTTTACGTTTGGCGTAAAGGGGTCTTAAACTGGAACGACTGAAATTGCTTCCAGGCTAGTTTAGTGCCTCGCCTGTCTTTTTATATATTTCTTGCATTATCGTTTGCCAATCTGTTTACGGCCCGCTGCTGGGTGCACGAGCTGCTCGTTAATTTGAGCCCGTTATTTCTTATTATTCATATTGTAACTCTGCCAGTTGTTATTCAACTTAGCCGCAAGAATTTTTTGCGCGGGGGAATCTGTGGTCTTTTAAGCTGTATAATGATTTATTCGTATTCAAAGCCGCTTGGAAATTATTTTTTATCAGGTGAAGCTTCCTTACAGACAGGCGCTAAGATAAGCATCGCAGTGATTGAGGGCTTCTCAACTAATGCAGATGTGGCTGACGTCGTTAAAAATAAATCTGCCGATCTTTTTATAATTGCGTCTGGCGGACCCTATAAAATTTCAGCGGCTCGGTTTGGTAGAAAGTTCAGCTTTAAAAGGGAGCTTGAAATATTGGACCGCCATTATTTAGTTCTTTCTAATCTGGAGGTGTCTAATGCCGGTTACAAATTTCTTGTTGATGGGGGGCCACCAATATACTCGGCGCAGTTTGCAAAAGAGAAAGCCGGCGAATTCAAGCTTTATGTAGCCGGCGCTAATATTCCATTCGATCAGGACAGCTTTTTCTTAAAAAAGCTTTTGACAAGAAGACTGGCAACTATGCTCAGGCACTCGGAGTTTCCGCTGGTTCTTGTGGCGGACCTTAAGGCCACGCCATATTCGCGCTTTTACCGGATTATTCAGGATGGTGGCAGATTAAATGATTTATATTTCGGATCGGGCAGTAAAGAGTTTACCGGAGCTTTAAAGCAGCTTTTTAAGCTGTCTGCGCTTCGTGTTCTTTATGGTAGGGGTCTGGCAGCAGTTAACAAGCGTTTTGACTCTTTAGGGGAAAGAAGTATTAAATATCTTGAATTTGAAACTAAAATACCTGGTGAGTGAATGAAAAAGGCGCAAGAGCTATTCGGGGAGCTACTTTCTATAATTAAACGTCTGCGGGATCCTGAAAATGGTTGCCCCTGGGACTTAAAGCAGACGCATAAGACGCTTAAACCTTATCTGATTGAAGAGTCATACGAGCTATTAGATGCTATTGATAATACACCTCAAAAAATCCCTGAAGAGCTTGGTGATGTGCTGCTTCAGGTTGTACTTCACAGTCAGATAGGAAGTGACGAGGACACTTTTACTATAGAAGATGTTCTAAAAGGTATTAACCAGAAACTTATTGAGCGCCATCCGCATATTTTTGCTGATACGAAAGTTGACTCAGCCGAAGAGGTGCTTGAGAACTGGGAGGCAATTAAAAATAAAAAGCGCACTCGGGGTAGCAGCATGCTCGATGGAGTGCCCGAGGCCATGCCGGCGCTGCTTGTCTCCCACAGGCTTGGGGAAAAGACTGCCAGGGTAGGCTTTGACTGGGAGAGGGTTTCTGATGTTAAAGAGAAAGTAGTAGAGGAGCTTGGAGAGCTTGTGGAAGCACTTGAAAGTAAAGACTCTGAAAAAATCAGCGAGGAGTTTGGAGACCTTTTGTTTGTGCTTGCGCAGCTAATCAGAAAAAGCGGCTTTAACGCCGAAGAGCTTCTTAAAGCGGCTAATAAAAAATTTATTAATCGCTTTAAGCATATGGAGCAGAACACAGAGAAACCGCTTGAGAAATTGACGGCTGAAGAGCTTGAAGCGCTCTGGCAGGAGGCTAAAAGTACTTGTTAAAACCGTCGTGTGCAGCTCCCTAAATGTTGTGA
>RFHI01000131.1 GCA_003696425.1 Candidatus Dadabacteria bacterium
CATTACTTACGGCCCAACTATCGGGTTGAATATGCTCTGATAGAAAAATCCGTATTGGTAGCAGCTGTCCGCGTAATGCCGGCTACAAACAAACGCCTGCCCTTAATAGCTACAGCCACAGCCTGGTCCCGCTGATCGGCATTTTCGCGATCGTAGCGGTTGGTCCAAAGGACTGCGCCGGTGCGGGCGTTATAAGCCCTGACGGTAAACGCATCTCCTTTTAAAGCGCTAGAAGTTTCTCCGACTACATAAAGTTTTTTGCCCTTTACTACCAGAGCACGCGCCGAGTCGCCCTCTGAACCTTCCGGATCGTAGCGGTCTTCCCAGAT
Source organism: Candidatus Dadabacteria bacterium (assembly GCA_003696425.1). Lineage (GTDB taxonomy): Bacteria > Bdellovibrionota_C > UBA2361 > UBA2361 > J046 > J046. The sequence continues at coordinate 330 of RFHI01000131.1, forward strand.
AAGGGTGCCGCGTCTGGCAGAAAAGGCCCTGACCGTAAAAGCAACTCCTCCGGCTGTTGTTTCACTCTCACCTGCTACAAACACAAGCCCCTTACTCACAGCAACAGCCAGAGCTATATCAACTCCACTGGTATCGGGTTCCTGGTTCATTTCTTTGGTCCAGAGTAAATTTCCATTTCGGGGGCGGTAGGCTCTAACTGTAAAGCCGTATTCGCTTGCGTTAGTTTCACTCTGGCCCACTACAAATAGACGCTTTCCAAGCGCGACGACATCAAATGCTTCATCATCAAGCGAATCAGTAGAGTCGGCATCAAATAAGTTCTGCCAGATAAGGGCGCCTGTTTTTGCTTTGTAGCTGCGTACAGTAAAAGTATCGCCCGTAGCGGTAGTACTTGATTTTCCAACTACAAATAGCCTCCGGCCTTGCAGGGCAAGAGCATTTGCCCCATCAGCTTGAGTGCCTTCGCGGTTGTAATGATCCTCCCACAGTAGCGTCCCATCCTTTAAACGGTAAGCTCTGACTGTCCAGTCCCAGCCTCCTGCTGAAGGAGCACGGGTTTTTCCGCAGACAAACACCTTGCCTTTTTTAACCACAACATCAGCAGCGCTGTCATTATTATTGCCTTCTCGGTTATAGTTACTGGTCCAGAGAACGTCCCCGGTTTTGGCGTTATAAACGCGCACGGTAAAGCATTGCCTCCGGCAGTTGTTTTCGTATTTCCCACAACCACAAGCTTATTCCGGTGAATATATGCCTTTGTAGCACCATCCCGCTGGCCCTCGACGTCATAATCGTCGCTCCAGAGCAGGGTGCCATTTTTTGCGTCATAAACGCGTACGGAAAAATCAAAGGAGCCGGCAGCAGTAATTATACTGCCCACTACAAAGACACGATTTCCTCTAACAACAACGTCCGAGGCTGAGTCAACAACTCCTACGGTTTCGCTGTCGATATGATGCTCCCATAGAAGATCGCCCGGAGCAGCTAAAAGCGGTGTGCTTAGAAGAAGTGCATTGCTTAGGAGTAGAAAAATATTTCTTAAGTTCATATGATTTTCCCTGGAGATAGCCGTAATTTAGTGAGAGCATAGCAGCATGGAGAAATTATCTACACCAGTTTTTGCTAACCATTTGGAATCGCAATATATTATTTGGCTAACAATCTGAAGTTCCCTTTTGTTATGGTTCGGTTGTAAGCGGTCGATCTTAATAAGAGAATAGCCGTGTCTGACAATATATGCGGGAATGTTAAAACATGCTGATTGTAATAGGCTCACAGAACCGCTATCTCAGTAACAATCTGGAGCGGCTTGTATCGGAGTTCGGATTTCGTAAGATTCGTACCAACAAGGTTGAGCGTGTTATTCGTGAGCTGAAGTCTACTCAGCGCCTGGCCATCATAGATATGGAATGGAAGGAGATTCAAAAACCCGGTGTGCTGCGCCAGATGGTAAATGTAGGCAGAATATCTGCTAATATTTTTGTATGTATCTGTCCCAATCAGGATGAGGATTTAAAGAGATTGGCTCGATCGGTCAATCCTGATGAAATTTTTCTGCGCTACGACCTTGAACTTTCTTTTAAGGACTTTCTTAAGGCAGCAGCCTTAAAATCAAAAATAAAAAAATAGGAATTTTTCGTATTTTTTTATCTCTAATCAATTTGCAGATTACCGTAAGCCGTTTAAGGAGAGCAAAAGACCAGCAGTAATTATTTAAATATATTTGATATAACAGGTGTTTGGTTCCCTGCCGTAAAACTTCACACCTTATTTAAAGGCATAAATCTTGCTTAAAAGTGTAAAGATTTAACACTTGGGTGTGTGGCTTTTTACGGGTAGTGGTCATTATGAAGTTAATCTGTAGCAGGCGTTTTTGCGCTGAAGGTGGAAGCTCTCTTATTGAATTCAGCATAACTCTTCCGTTATCAATTCTTCTGTTTCTGGGCATGCTGGATCTTTCAAGCATGCTTTATGATTATTTCAGGCTCAGCCAGATAGCGCGGGAGGGCGTTAAAACTCTGGCGGAAACTCCGATGCTTACAGAGGGAAGTTTTTCAGGGAGTGGCGCGGCAAATACCCTTACCCACATGCAGGCGCGAGAGAGAATGTTGAGCTTAATTTCACGTTATAACCTTAATCTCAACGGTAAGGCGCTGGATATTAAAACAGCTTATAGCCCCCTGCAAAAAAGTGGTAGCGCTAACAGCAATCAGGATCTTGTGAGTGTTGATATCCACAGCCGCTATGATGGTTATCTCCCTGTTTTTAGAAATTTTCCAATAAATGTAAGCGCCACTTCAGGCTATCTTTTTGATAAGTACTGGCTTGGCAGCTCTCCACAGGCACAGGTGAGCACGTGTAACACTAAAAACTGCAAGACCGTTAACGGAGAAGGGTAGCAGTATGAGAATAGCTCTAAGAGACTTTCTCTCCTTTTCTGCCGGCTCCCGCGGTGCTACCTACCTGGAGTTTTCACTGGTAGCCGGGTTGCTCCTTGCAATGTTTGCCGGTCTTCTTGACGGCAGCCGTATTATTACTGCCAAAGCCGGCCTTAATGATGCGGCAGAGCGGGCACTGAATATGGCAAAAAAGGAGCCTGCCTTAAGAGTTGATCTCCGTACACTTGATTTAAGCAGGCCTGAAGATCAGAAAATATACAATGACTTTCTGGCGGCCCGCAGCAGGATTCTCACGCTGGCTCAAAACCAGGCAGCCAAATTTGTTGGTGGTATTCAAAAGTCTCCAGGCGCGAGCGGGCTTTTACCGGTTACACACTTTGATCACTTAAGTACATCTACAAATCCTGTTGAAGGATTTGCAGCAGCTCTTTTACTTCCCGGTGACAGCGTTAAAATAGGAAGCGGTTCTAGCTCAGTCTGGCTGGATCACAAAGATATCTGTTCGCCTGATTCGGACACCTGTCCCAAGACTTCACAGCTTAGCCCCTCTGACAGATTAAATGATCTTCTGGCAAATTATCCGATAGAAATTCATTTAAGGGCCAGAGTAAAGACATTTTTTGGAGGTCTGGTGCCGTATTTTAAAAGTATTACTGTAGAAGCCGATTCCTTTGGCTGGAGCGAGGGTAGCATCAGTAAGCTTTTTCCGGCTGATATAGTCAAGCCCCCAACATCCGCCCCTGGCAATAACAAAGACGATCCCTGTGACCAAGAAGATATCCCCAGGAGCGATGCCGAATGTGCTGCAAGTAAGGGGGCCGGCTATTGTTATAATAATGTGTTCTGTTTATGTGTGCCGTGTGGTGGAGCCTGATAATGCAGGCTTATCAGTAAAAGTTGTACGTGTTAAAATGTTTTTGCCATGGTTACTATCAAGCGAAACAGTAATGGAGCCGTTCTGCCGCTATTTGCCATAGCACTTTTTCTTTTGATAGGTCTGGTTGCAGTTGGAGTTAATGCTTATCTTGTTGAGGCTTCCAGGACACAGCTATCAGCTGATGTTGAATATATGACACGCTCTGCGCTCGAGCGCTTTGTCCGCTATAAGAGCAAGTATCCTAAAGACAGTCCGCAGGCCTTTGCCGAGAAAATTGAAGCTGCGCGCTCACGAGCGGCAGAGATCGGGTCTTTTGCCGTACTGGTCGGATATAAAAAACGTGCGGTGAGTTCACGCGGTGAAGTTGCAGTACAGTATTCAGGGCAGACTCAAGGCGGTCCTGTTGGTGAGCTTATTCCCGGAAGATACTGGTTTAGGGAACCGCCCAGCTGCAGCCCATACGACCCTGCTGCCTCGTGCCCCTGTCCGGGCGGAAAATGGAATAAGCCGTGTTTTGAAGCTGTAAAGAAAGGCGATCCGCTGATAAATGCTTTTAGGATGAAGGTCAGGACCCGTAAAAATAATCCGATTAATAACTTTCTGGGCCGCTTTATGGGGACTCCTCACAGCGATCTTGAAGAAACAGCCACAGTAGCGGTGGCTCCTCAACGGTTTATATTTTTGGTGGATCTATCACGTTCTGTAG
>RFHI01000132.1 GCA_003696425.1 Candidatus Dadabacteria bacterium
GCTGCAACTTAGCCACGGCGCACTGGTTTACTTAAAAACAATTTACATCAATAATTAACTTTTCTTAAAATATAACAGTATGTTAACCGATCAAACCTGCCGTCTACGTGAACGTGTTACGACCACGATTACATATGCCTGATATGCTCCGTGGACCAATCCCTAATGACATTTTTAATTATGCATAATGAGATTCTTTCAGGCTGCCTTAAGTTCGGCATTGCCTGTGGCAGTCCCCCCGGCAAGCGCTTCGCTTGATACTTCAACAGGAAAGCCGTGAAAGGAAGTTATTCCGCCATCGGAGTAATGGATATCTACGTTAACGGACAATTTAACCCGACTTCCATCATTACTAAAGCCTGTTACAATTGCCTTTGAATTTTCATGGGGTACCACGTGCGCCCCCGGTGGAAGAAACCTTGAACTCAGCTCAACGCCGTTCGGCAGAGTCAGTCGATCCCCGACAGTTACTGCAGTAGGATCGCTATTCGTTAACTGTCCAAACATTATCTCTTCTCGAATAGTGGCGAGCAGTCTGGTTTGTTCAGACCTTGTTAAATTTGGAATATTACTCAGGGTGTTGGGGTCAATTCCCGCTAAAGCTCCAGGAGTTTTACTGGCAACCCGTATTATTTCACTAAGAAATTGTCCTTCACGCCCTCCCTGAAAGGCGGGATCACTTTCCAGTTTTTTCAGTGAATCTAACGCATTCAGAGCATGCTGCATTGAAAGTACTCCACCCGTAAAAACCTGCTGCTACAGACACCAGAGCAGCTAAAAAAACCAGCCCCCTTACTGTTATGCGGTTTTTTATTAGAGCAGTTAACTTTTGAAAAGTTAAAAAAACTACAAGAAAATCACGTAATTAGCCAGTGTTTCACGGCAGCTCTATTTATATGATTCACTTTGGGGTACTTAAGAGCGCTAAAAATAGTGCCGAATAGTCATTTTCCGAAAGTCCCTGACAGATGCCGGCCTTAATAATTTTCTCAATGCTCTCAGGCAGTAAAGGATTTAGGCTGGCATTTAAAACCTCTTCTTTTACAAGCATAACATCTTTTAAGAGATGTTTTAATGGAAAGTTGGGGTTATCAAAGTCCTTTTTAAGCATACGCTCAAGCTTCTTATCAAAGGTAGGAGCATATAGAGCGCTTTTTCTTAATATCTCCATAAACAGCTCATGGTTAACTCCGGACTTTTCAATATAAGCAAGACTTAATGAAAATGAAGCGGTAAGCGAGGCTATAAGCCAGTTGAGTGCAAGCTTAAGAGATGATGCTTTACCTACATCTCCCACTCTTACAATAAAGTCACCAAATGTTTTAAAAAAATCCTGCCACTTATTAAAGAGGCTTTCACTTCCACCAACCATCACAATCAGTTCCCTGGCCTTGGCCTGAGGGATACTTCCGAGCACCGGTGCCTCAAGATAGCTCCCGGCGAGGCCTTCCACCCTTTTTGCCAGCGCGATTTGTTCTGCCGGAGCATGAGTACCCATAACAATTACGGTTTTACCTGCATAGGCATTTGTATGCTCACATGTTCCAAGTATCTGCCCCGCTGCCTTACCATCACTTACCATCAGAATAACGCAGTCGGAGCTCTCAATTAACTCGCGCGGGCTGGTACACACTCTTACACCAGCTGTTTCAAAAGGTGCGCATTTTTCGCGAGTGCGGTTCCAGACTGACAGTCTTTTGCCGTAGCGATTATGTAATTGCCAGGCCATGGGAGTCCCCAGCAGGCCTAACCCGATAAATCCAATATTTCCTTCCATATTGCCTCCAGCGCGAACGAAAATAAAACATATTTTCTGAAGAAAGCATAAACCGGCAAACGCATCAAGCAAGCCGAGTTTACCAGCCACTCATTTACTTAACAGAGAGTTAGCTTAGGCTTGAAATTAATACTTCTACGCGCAATAGTTAATATATTCTATTTGCATATTATTTTCTCTTTATCAGTTTACTCTTTGTAGGGTGTTAAAAATGACTGCAGTTGTCCGAATAGATGTAGAACCAAAATTATATCTTCGCGATCCTGGTGATACTGAGCTGGGAAGAAGTATTGTAAGTAACAGTATCGTGTTAATCGATAAACTGGGCTTTGAGGAGTTCACCTTTAAAAAACTGGCGGATTATATCAATTCAACTGAGGCATCTGTCTACCGCTATTTTAAGAGCAAACATCATCTGCTGGAATATCTGGTAGCCTGGTACTGGTCATGGCTTGAATATCTGATTAAGTTTAAAACTACTAATATAAAAGATCCGCGTAAGAAGCTAAAAATTCTTATTAAGATTTTAATGGAATCTACCAAAGACGACCCCGCTACGGATTTTGTAGATGAAGCAATTTTGCATAAAATTGTTATAAATTACTCAATGCGTGCCTATAGTGCTAAGGGGGGGGGCAGAAAACAGTCTGAAAGTCCGGTTAAATCTTATAGTAGTCTGAGTGAGTGTGCCTCCAGTATTTTTAAAGAATTAAACCCTCGTTACCGCTACTGTAAAAGCCTCTTCATTACTCTTGTTACGGCGACACACCGCCTTATTTTCTTTTCGGAGAACTTCTCAAAAATTACTGATTTTACAGTAAAAAGAAGGTCAAAGAATGAAATGGCAGTATTTCTGGAGACTCTTGTGCTTTCAGCTCTTGGCTGTAAATAATTTTGGTTTGCCAGAAAGGCTGAGATGGGTACTGACACGGGAAACTTCGGAATTATTGTAAGCGGTGGGCCTGCTCCGGGTATTAACTCGGTAATAGCTTCTGTAACTATTGAAGCAGAAAACCGTGGATATAAGGTCTATGGGTTCAGGGATGGTTTTCGAGGCCTGTTATCTGATGAAGAACACTCTGTTGTTCCTCTGTCAATAAATTCGGTCAGCCATATATCCCGTACGGGAGGGTCGGTTCTGGGAACATCACGGTATAACCCGCTCTCGCATAAGGATGCTGGTAATCGTATTTGTTCCAAACTGGAAAAGTTGTTAATTGACAAGCTGGTTGTAATTGGGGGTGAAGGCTCGGCTTACCTGAGCTACAGGCTTACAACCTTAAGTGATGCAGTTAAAGTTGCCCACATTCCTAAAACCATTGATAACGATCTCATTTTACCAAATGATTACCCGTCATTTGGTTTTGAAACAGCACGTTCGATAGGCACTGAAATTCTGGCCACATTGATTGAGGACGCGATTACCACTAACAGGTGGTTTATTGTCAGCTCTATGGGCCGCTCTGCCGGTTTTCTAGCACTGGGGATGGGGCTGGCTGCGGGAGCAACTTTGACAATAATACCTGAAGAATTTTCTGATCAGTATATATCCCCGCTTGAAGTGGCTGAAATTATTTTTGGCAGCATACTAAAGCGATTCAGATATGGTAAACATTATGGTGTGGCCTTGATGGCTGAGGGGCTTATCGATCGGTTTGATGCTTCCAGAGTTCCGGAGTTGCAGAATATAACTCGTGATGAACTGGGGCGTATTCGCTATGCGGATGTTAGGCTGGAGGACTTAGTAGCAGGCCAGCTCCGCAGGCTGTGTAAAGAGAATGAACTGGAAGTTAAAATAACCACCAAAAATATAGGTTATGAGCTTCGTTGTCATGCCCCACTTTCTTTTGACATTGAATACACCAAATTTCTTGGACATGGCGCTGTAAGGTTTTTGCTTGAGGGCCGAAGCGGTATAGTTATCGTGCGGAACTATGATAATATCGAATATGTCAAACTTTCAGAGATGCTGACTGCTGACGGCCGCATAGCAGCCCGGCGCGTAGACCTTGGAAGCGACTTTTATAAGGTGGCGCGTTCTTTTATGATTCGTTAAGCTAACGTAACTGACAGAGCTACTTATATAATTGAAATATATAAGTTATTTATTCATAGAAGCTCTTGCCGGAAAAAGCTAAGATGGTTATCGGTAGTAATGAAGGAAAAAGTCTTTTAGTGGATTAAAATTTATGAAATTTAAGCATATCTTGGTTACAACGGATCTGTCAGATGATTCGCGGAGAGCCTTTGCTGTAGCAAAACATCAGGCTGAACTTGAAGGCAGCACAGTTACCCTGCTGCACGTAATTGATGATTGGGAAGTGCCGGAGATTCTTTTGAAGGAAATCCCTAATCCTGAAAGTATTACAAATTACAAAGAAGAGCTGGTCAGTAATGCAGCCAAAGAGCTTGATAATATAGCATCAGATTATTTTCCTGGTGTTGAGTTAAAAAAAGAAGTGATTATATCAAAGAGGCCTGCGGCTGATGAAATAGCAGATTATGTTAAAAAGGCTGATTGCGATCTTATTGTTATGAGTAGTCATGGCCATGGGACCTTTACAACCCTTATAATTGGCAGTGTTGTTCAGCGGGTTCTTAAGCTGGTGAGTTGCCCTGTTATGGTTATACCTAAGAACGACTAGTTTGGAATTGAGGTGAAAAATGATTGTTAAAGACGTAATGACCAGAAACCCTGTGTATGTGACAGTAGAAACGCCGATACGGGAGGTTATGAGAAAGTTATATGAAAAAGACATACGTCATCTGCCGGTATTAGAAGATGATGACCTCGTAGGAATAGTTAGCGACCGTGACATTCGTGCCTATACCTGGCCGCTTATGATGGAAGAAGAAGCAGGAGAGACTTACAAGAGTCCTGAACTTGATGGCCCTGTTTCAACTGTAATGCGCTCGGATGTAATCTCTGTTCAGCCTGACTCTGAAATTGTGGAAGTTATTGATATGATGGTTGAAAACAAGGTTGGGGCTGTGCCCGTAGTTGATGCGGCCGAAGGCAGACTGATAGGTATAGTAAGTTATGTTGATATATTAAGGGAAGGCCGCGAGTTTTTTGTTTAGATGCTGCTGCTATTAAGTAACTAAGTATAGGAGGCTTTGAGAGAGATATGCTGAGAACTGCAAACCCGGCACTAAACAACAACTCATTTAAAACTGCCGCTGCCACGGTTAGCGGGGAGGTAATGACTCTTTCCGGGGCGGTGAATAAGACAATGATAAGTACTCTTATTACTATGGCAGCGGGATATTGGAGTTATAGTAACCCGTGGCTTGGTAAGTTTTATCTTCCGTGTATTATTGGTGCACTTGTTGTAGCACTTATCATAAGTTTTAAACGCAGCTGGGCACCGCTGCTTACACCGGTTTACGCAATAGCAGAAGGTGTTGCGCTTGGAACGTTATCGTTGGTTGCTGATACAATGTATCCGGGCATTGCCTTTCAGGCAATCAGTTTGACTTTTGGAGTGTTGTTCGCACTACTGTTTGCTTATCAGTCGGGCTGGATAAAACCTTCTGAGAACTTTAAGCTGGGAATTGTTGCTGCTACAGGAGGTATTTTTGTTGTATATCTTTTGTCTTTTATTTTGGGTTTATTTGGAATGCCCCTTAACTTCCTGCATGATTCCAGTCCGCTTTCAATTGGGATATCAATCATAGTAGTAGTAATTGCCGCTCTTAATCTCGTGCTTGATTTTGACTTTATCGAGAATGCCGCACAATCTGGTAATGTTCCCAAATATATGGAGTGGTATGCAGCTTTTGGATTGCTGGTAACCCTGGTTTGGCTTTATGTTGAGATCTTACGCCTGCTTATGAAGCTGAACGAGCGAAGCCGCTAGATCATGACTCATAAGGGAACCCCTTACTCAGATGACAAAAAGTCGAGATATAATACAACAATTTCAGAATGTTATAAAATAAAACGCCTATTCCTTAAGTAGAACACCGCGTGCGCCGACTTGATACTTACAGGGGAAAGTCGGGCACCCTCAAGGTTCCGGTAGTTTGTTAAGGTAGTATGTTGCGGTTCTTTCTACGTCTGATTTTTTACACTCTTTTTGCCAAATGGCTCTATGCTGAAGCTGTATTACTGGTTCCTGTCAGTGAGCCGGTACTGAAACGGCTATCTCATGCTGTTCAAATTCCTACCCATGACAAGTGGAGTGACGATTCAAAAATAATGCTAAAAAGGCAGGCACGGATACTCAGCCGGCGAATTCGTGATGAGGTTGTTAGCGCACATGAGACAACCAGCCTGTTCTCTACTTTTCATGAATATACTAACCTATCCAGTTCTTCTGCTCAAAGTAAGTTGCCAATAAATTCTTATTGATAAAACAGTTCTACAGCAGTAAACTTTATAAGTCCTGATTTGCAGGAGAGGAAGGAATTGTTGTTGTTTTATGTCCCTTGAACCGGAACAACCAAGAAATAGAGATTCAGAGAATTTAACGCCGGAGAATTCGCATCTTCCAGCAAGGATTCCTGCGCCTTCTTTAACCGAAGAAATGACCAGATCTCTTCAAGCTTATGGTGAGCCTGTTTCTGGAAGAGCAGACATTTACACCGATAGAGAGCGGGCTGAGGTGCTGCTTAACGAATGGCAAAAGGCCATTTTACTGACGCTGTCAGAAGCAAACTGCGCTTTCTTTGGGTTTGGCGAAGCAAAAATAGCTCTTCGTAACGTGGATGGCAGGTTACACGCAGTTACAGCTGTATCACTTAGGTCTTCAGAGGATAACGGCTTTCTCTTACCTTACCGCAGTTCTGATGGCAGGTTTAAAACGACAACCGTGGAACGCTACCCCGCTTTTATATTGAGAGCATTCGATCTTACCAGGGCTCCAGAACCTGAAAAAATATCTGCACAGAATATCAGCAGGCGCTTTGAACTTGCATTTTCCGAGCCGGCGCTTATAGCAACTTTCAGGCGTCCAGCAGGGTTCGGTTCCCTGAACCATTCTGTTATGCTGGAAACCTTTGTTGAAATGGCTGTTCTGCAATTTGGCAAGAAGATTAATGGTGCAGTTGCCGAGGCTCGACAGAAAGCTTCGAAGGATCCCTTTGTCGCTATCCCGGAAGCTGTCAGTCATTCTGACACAGGCGTGCATGTATCCTATCTTGCCCATTATGAAGGTATCGGTACGGCCAGAATTAAAGTAAGATCAGGAGAGAGCCGCAGACCCTGCTTTAGCGGATATTTTACTGAGCTTGCTGCCTGAGGGCTGGAAAGTAAGGAAACACCGTTTATTACTGTTGCCCTTGCAGCAGCTAGCAGTCCTTGCAATACCTGCTACGGGATTTTTCAGTGCATTCTGCTGCAAAATGCTTTTGCGGGTAAACAACATCAAGGGTTCTTCCCGAAAAAGGCTCCTGCAGATTACCATCAATTGACATCCTTATGTAAAAATGTCGCACAGGCAGGTTGATTATATCCGCTTTTTCGAAGACCGGCTCGAAACGCTTTTCAACTGAAGAGGCATCTTCTCCGCCCAGCTGAAAAACTATTATGTTCTGTATTGTGCTGGTAAGTGTATTAGCTACTGAGTTAGGAATTTGGGATAGCATCTGGTGGGCTATCGTATAGCTGATACCGTACTTTTGAGCTGGTTCAAGAGATTTACTAAAGCTTTCTGTTGCAAAATTCTGAAACTCATCAACATAAATATAAAAATCACGTTGGGCTGAATGACGCTCAGTCGATATTACCTTTAATAATGATAAGAACATTGTTCCGAGAAGGACTGAATTAGCTTTGCCGAGGCTGCGTTTAGGGATCTTAATCAACAGAATCCTGTTATTATCTAAAACATCATGAAAATCAATTTTTGATTTGGGACTAGCAAGTATGTTGCTCATTATATTGGTTGATAAAAGTCCCCCAAGTACGTTAATTAGTGAATAGAGTTCAGGTTGGTTTAATAAAGTATCGAGTTCTTCATCTGGTTTATCCCAGTAACTTCTAAGTGGTCCAGTCGGTAGATCTTCGATAACTGAACGTCGAGCACCGCTCTCACTAAGGAAATTAAATAGTGTCATGATTGATGCATTTTTCGTTTTAAGCATCGCCATAATGGCATTATGAACTACCCGTTCTACTGATTCAGTCCAGTTTGATTCAGAAAAGACCTCAAACATCCGCAAAAATTCACTCGTGAGCTGATCATGTAATGCCTCTGGCACTCCAGCAAAGGGATTGAAGGCGAAAGGAAACTGAAGATCTGTTGGATCAAATAAAATAACATCATCAATTCGCTCTTCAGGAACCAGCATAAGTAATTCTTCTACCAGATCTCCGTGACAGTCCACTACAGCCAGCCCAAAACCGTGTCGCATATCAGTTTCAGCAAGCAGTTGAAGAAGTTTTGATTTTCCGGACCCTGATTTTCCCATAATATGCAGGTGCTTTTTGCGATCAGTTCGTTTAATTCCGAAAATTTCACGGGTATTTCGGTAATCAGTAATTGCAAAGATTGACACGTCCTTGGAGCGTCGATCGGAAGGTAAATTGGCTGGCGGACTGCCAGTAGCAGCAATGACCTGGGCAAGGTTACAATTAAGATTTAAATACACTGGATGCCAAAGAGACCCGAGTTCCTGTGCTGAAAGATAAAAAGGGCGTTTTAAATTTCTTGCAGTCAAGGGCTGAAGCGCTGCATATCCTGATTTTATCCGTTTGAGTACAAATTTATTAAAATCTGACCAGTTTAAGAACTGAAGACCTGCAAGTATTGAAATTAGTTCTTCGGTAAGCTGATTCTGAAGTAGCTGTTTAGTTTTGTCAGTTACCCCGTTATCTTCAATCGGTGCTGCTACAGCAATACGTATATTTACTTTGAACTGTTTCTGTTTAACCTTACGGGGGGAGTATTCAAAAAAGCTTTTCAGATAACCTGGCTTAAACCAAAACATTGGACGAAAGGGGTGCTCAGCAATGTGTCTAGCATGTTGCAATTTGAGCTTAAAGTGCAGCAGCCAATTGTCCGGAGCAGCTTGGCAGACGTGTTGAATAAGCACTTTATGGTTAGATGGTAGCAGCGACAGAATGTTTAATAGTGGCGCGCAGGGATCGGCCACAAGTTCACGGTACGTCTGAAAGGGAACGACGTCGCTATGAAGCGGCCTTACTTCACCAGCTACAATAACGTTATTGCTATGAAATGCACTTGTTAGGTCGTTAACCTCTTCAATTGTTGCAGTCGGAATCATAGTGTAAATAGCTGCTGAAATTATAGCGGCAGTTTTTGTATCTGTAGTGAAACACAACTGAGTCTGTTGCTTATGAGTATAAATTTCCAGCGAGAATATGCTCCGTGATTTTTCATGGATCAAAAGTAGGGCCTCTTCAAACTGACCGGCCTTAAAAACCTCAAATGCCGCGATAAGGTGACCAGCTGCATCCGAGATCTCCTCACGTGGAATGTTAATTGCCATTGTTACGATTTGCTTCATCGCTCATCCGAATTATTTTTATTGTAAAGAGGATACAGCGGAGTACTAATTTAGTATAAGCGCTCTTTGGTTATAGTTAACAGTTGTTAATCCAGGATTAATTCTTTGCAATAATTTCAGGTGATTAATATACATTTAAATACTCCTTCGAATTGATTATTTGAGTGATGCTTAAGTTGCGTGGATCAATTATCGTAATAGTGGTCAATAGAGGTAATAGAAAGTGAAAAAACTATCTGAAGATCGAAAAACCTATTGTTGCTATCTTCCGCGTGTGGCTACCAGCACAGCTGATGCCATTTATGATGCAAAATGGAAAATTACAAAGTCCAGACGCATGCACGAATTACTGAACGAGATGCACGAGTGTCGTATAGGCCATTTTGCGCTGGAAATATATTCTTACCTGCAAACTATTCACCTCTGTTATACTGCTGTTGGTGCTACCGCTAATATCATTGCAGGGATGTTATATGCGATATTTCCTGATGCTGAAATTCGAGAAATAGAAGATTTTACTTCTAATATTAGCGACAAAGATCTTATTGCCACTACTGAGGTCAAGTTAGGTAATCCTGATATCTTTCCAACCAATACATACAAAGATACTTATTGCGATCCGCTTGAGCCGCCGGTTAATGCCATTTCGCAGATTCCATCTAATTTGAAGGTTATTGTTCAGTTTGCTACTCAGAACCGACTAGATACTACTCCTTTTCATTTTTGGTTGTGGCTGCAAAGAAATATTGATCGTATTCGCCATATATTTAGAGCAAAATACTGGTTTAAAAAAGGAGTTCGCGATTTGCTGGTTGAGAAAATGCTGGAAAAAACAACTGGTAAAATGTATCTGCTAAATTTTCGAATTGCCGTTATCGATCCAGCAAACGATAATGACGAAGCTTTTAAAGCATCTAAAGAAGAACTGGCTTCGTATGTTGATCAGATTTTTAGTGGTTTTACAGTGCTAAACCATCCGGATGTAAATTGGTTTGAACGCGGACCAATTCGTTTTGGTCTTCGTTATTTTAAGGACATTCAGGTTCGTGCCCTGAGAAATCCTTTTATCGTTTCTACCAAAGAGCTGTCATCGCTGTGGCACTTACCGAACATAGGAGGGTTGCCTAATATAGCTATGGTACTCTCAAAGCGTTATGGCCCCCCAAGAGATTTGCCTGTCGATAAAGAGGACGCTGAAATAAGCTTTTTTGCGGAAACAATTTACCGGGAGCAGCATATTCCTTTTGGGATTTACGATGAAGATCGCCGCCGACATATGTAC
>RFHI01000133.1 GCA_003696425.1 Candidatus Dadabacteria bacterium
AAAGTATTTTTTAGCCTGCTATGATATTACTGAATTTGCCCGCCAAAAAAATATTCTTTACCAGGGCAGAGGCGCAGCGGCTAATTCAGCTGTCTGTTATGTGCTTGGGATTACTGCTGTAGATCCCGAAAAAATCGACCTGCTATTTGCCCGTTTTATCAGTAAAGAGCGTAATGAACCGCCGGATATAGACATTGATTTTGAACATGAAAGGCGTGAAGAGGTTATCCGGTATATTTACAATAAGTACGGCCGCGAATTTACGGCGCTGGTCAGCGAAGTTATAACGTACCGCCACAGAAGTGCCCTTCGCGATACAGCCAAGGCTTTTGGCTTCTCTGTTGATACAACAAACAGGCTGACTTCACTACTGCATAGCTGGACAGGCTATCAAATAACCTCTCAGCAGTTAGAAGAGCTGGGCTTGAATAAAGACAGCCTTGCACTAAAACATGTATTCGAGATTAGTAACCAGCTGCTCGGCTTTCCGCGCCACCTCTCTCAACACAGCAGCGGCTTTATAATCTCCAAATATCCGCTCTCCCGCATTGTCCCGATAGGAAAGTCGGCTATGCCAGGGCGCACAATTATTGAATGGGATAAGAACGACATTGAAGAGCTGGCCATTTTAAAAATTGATATCCTGGCGCTTGGCATGCTTACCTGCATCAGAAAAGCTCTTACGGCTATTAATACTGAGCGCACCAAAAAAGGTAAAAAGCCGCTTTCTCTTTACAGTATCCCCCCGGAAGACCCGAAAGTATATGATATGATCTGTGCTGCAGACACGATTGGGGTTTTCCAGATAGAATCACGCGCGCAGATGTCGATGCTGCCGCGCCTTAAGCCGCGTTCTTTTTACGATCTGGTAATTGAAGTTGCTATAGTACGACCCGGGCCGATACAGGGCAAGATGGTGCACCCGTACCTGAAGCGCAGAAACAGCAGTGAAAAGGTAAGCTATCCGGATAAAAACGTAGAGCAGATACTCGGCAAAACCCTTGGAGTTCCTATTTTCCAGGAGCAGGCAATGAAGCTGGCAATTATTCTGGCGGGCTTTAGTCCAGGGGAAGCTGAAAAGCTCCGGCGCGCGATGGCAGCCTGGAAAAGAAACAGTGATGCAATCGCGGCTTTTGAAAAACGCATTATAAGTGGAATGCTCTCTAAAGGGTATTCAGCTGAATTTGCAAAGAGCTGTGTCAATCAGATTAAAGGATTCAGTGAATACGGCTTTCCGGAGTCACACGCAGCATCTTTTGCCCTGCTGGTTTATATTTCTGCCTGGATTAAATGCTACTATCCGGCCGAATTTGCAATGGCGCTCTTAAACAGTCAGCCGATGGGTTTTTATGCCCCTTCTCAGATTATACAGGATGCTAAAAGACACGGAGTGAAAGTTCTTCCGGTAGATATTAATTACAGCTTCTGGGACAGCTCTATTGAAAATAGTACTGGCAGCAAAGCTCTACGCCTCGGCTTCAGGATGGTAAGCGGGATTAATAAAAAAGATATTATAAGACTGATTAAAATAAGGGCGCTTTTTAAATTCTTTGAAAGCATAACTGAACTCTCGCGGGAATTTGCCGAATTGGGATACGAACTCCCTAGGGACACCCTGATTAGACTGGCACGCGCTGATGCATTCAGATCAATGGGATTAAATGCTCGTAAGGCTTTATGGAAGATAAAGGCCTTGCCGAAAACCTTTCTGCCACTGGATTCTTACTGGAAAAACCGGCCGGAGCTATTCTCTCCTCCCCTTGAAAGCAGCTATTCCCTTATGCTTAAAGACTATCAATCGACAGGTCTTTCACTAAGAGCGCATCCTCTTGAGTTTTTAAGGGCCAAACTAAAAAAAAGAGGAATACTATCCAAGAAAGAGCTTTTGCTTATTAACCCCGAAAACAGCAGGGCACCATTTTTCACTGCCGGAATTGTTATCTGCCGCCAAAAGCCACCTACAGCAAAGGGTGTGATGTTTATTACCTTAGAAGATGAAACTGGCAGTGTTAATCTAATAGTTGCTCCTGATGTTTTTAAACGCTATCAGCGTATTATTATGAGTACTGATATGATCATTGCCGGCGGCATGCTGCAAAAAAACGGTCCACTTGTCTACTTAAATGTTTTTGAGCTTAGGGAACTGGATCTGGCAGCTCTCACTTAACCAAGCTAACATCAACATCTGCTGTAAGGCTGAACTTTTCTGCCGGTTGCCCTACTTTCAGTTTAGCGTCCCTCAGCATCCTGGCTATTTTATTGCTGATTTCTTCAGCGCTTAGCTCTTCCGTTTCTTCCCGGTAAGAATCAGGTCCGCGGGTTGTAAGCTCTACCAGATCGTATTTCTCCCCATCAACATCGATCTCCGGATCCTCCTCGGCATGCAGGTTAACAATTTCCAGCCCTTCCTGGGCCATGAGAGTTGAAAGCTGGTGCAGGGTTCCTACACGCGAATTCAAATAAAGCACTATCTTTCTCTCTCTGCCAAAATCCGTTGGTTCCCTTGATCCGCGCTCCCTGTGAATACACCTAAGGAGCTTCGCAGCATAATCTTCCAGAATTTCTCTGGAGCTGTTTTCCCTGGAAAATTCAAGTCTAAGGTTCATCCCGCCATTTTCATCTGTCTTCAGCTCTGTTTTGACTATCCTTAAGTTAAAACCAGCTGCAAAACTGGTGACATCCGAAAGTGCGAAAAGGTGGTTCTCATCCATTTTAATGCTAATTACATTGTCAGCTTCGATTCTATAATTCGCCTCAATGTAACGTTGGGTGTACCAGCGCTCAATCATGCCAAAATCTATTAGCGGTTCATTGTTGTGATCCTTTGCTGCTAAACCAACATACAACTCTTTTTCGCTCTTCAGTCCTAACCACAGGCACAGCGGGCTTACAATCTCTTTTAACTTATCGGGCCAATTGTCAGCGCCGAACCTTGCCTGAAGCATCTTCTTCCCCATTTCTGCTTCTTTACTCAGGAGATTCTGGTTATCACGATCGGGGTTAAGCCACACCCTGGCTCGTGCAGATTTAACCTGGCCAAGCCACCCATCAAAATGGTGCTGGGGTAGCCTCTCTTCCCTCTTCTTAAAATAAATAAGATCTCCCGGCCTGACTTCTTCATAGAGCTCAAGTTTTTTTTCTTCCTGGTAACGCGGCTCGCGATTTCCTTTGCCAACCGGTTCAAGCCTCAACCGGTACACGTCGTATTCACGCGGCTCTAGATCAACAAGCGGGTGCAGCAATGCATCAAGTGCTATTGCGCCTTTTGGCAGCCTAAAACTCCAGAACGCAGATCGATCAGCTAAAGCCTTATCAGACTGTATCGGCGCTTTAACATAGATAGAATGAGCTATTGCCTCTGTTACATTTTTAAGACTTTTATTGAGACTTGTCTGATCCAGCTCCGGATCGGGCTGAAAGAAAAAGTGCCTGACCATCAATGAAATTTTTTCCGGCGAGTAATCCAATCTTGTTAAATAGTTTCGGGTGGCCCTCTTCAGTTTCATTAACGAATGTGGCAATCTTCCTTTGCCAAATCTTCCTCTCAGGTAAGTTTCCTGGTGAAGCGATTCGGTTATAAGCTGAAGTTCAGTATCCACCTTTTCACCTTTTTTCCAGGGATTATCAATCTGCAGATTCTCACGCTGCCACTGTACACGTCCGTCTTTGGAAAAATGGCGGGTTTTTCTTTCAGGGTGCCTGGCGCCAAGAACGCTTCCAAGAGCACTTCGCAGTCTGGTCAGATTTTCAGCGGCTTTAGGCCCTTTAAAAATAACCATGAAGCGCACCAGGTCGTAAGTCTCGCTGAAATCAAATTCCCCCTCTGGACGGTTTTTATTCCTCATTCCCTGATTAGGATCGAGATATTTTTCCCGTGAACTCTGGTATTTTTTCTCATCCCCAATAACTTCAAATTCATCATCACCAAGGCTGTGGCGCTCCTTAAGCTCGTGTTTTAGTTTATCAACCTGCATCTTTATGAACTGATCTGTCTGCAACCTGGTCATGCCAACTCTTTCGCGGTGCGCTCTTACAACTGCTTCATATTCTTTCGGGTAAGCAGCTCGAAAGCTATCATGCAGCAGTTTGTTCACTACCCTTCTAAGGCCAACCCGCTCGGCAATTATGGCTTCGCGCATTTGAACCTGGTCATAAACTGATTTAAGATCTTCGCGTCTTGTATTTCGGGTAACAATACTTACTTCCTGAAGCATGGATGAGAGGTGCAGCCTGAGAAGGTCGCTAATTCTCACAGAAAGAATGTTTTTCCCCTTTATGTACCTGTGCTCCTCTGCCACTCTGGCAAGCCTCTGCTGAAAGTAATTTACTTCATCTGTAGCCTGAAAAAACGGTCTAATAGTGCTGTCCGGTTTTCCCAGTCTGAAAACATCCCTGTTTAATTCTTCAAGTGCATCTATATGAGCCTTGAGCCGCGAGCCTGCATTAGGACCAAAATCTCTGTTGTTAACAAGCTCCTCTCTTTCTTTCTTATTAAGTCCACTTAAAAGCGCTGCTGCTACAAGATCGGCACTGCCTCCCATCCAGGCTACTGTACGTGCTACCCGGGTAGCATGGGCAATCTTTTTTATTCCTGAAGGATATTCACTTTCTCCG